>NZ_CAWUDL010000015.1:0-87739 GCF_963920945.1 Anabaena sp. CCY 9402-a | reverse complement strand
CGTCTAGTACGTCAAACCACCCTCTACTGGGGGCGCGTCCTACTGCGATGGTCATCTAACTAAATCCTCTTTTACTAAAAATTGCAACGTTTCTAAGCAGAACTTTCTGGAAATTTCATCCTTTAAGCGACTGCCGCGAGGAAATAACGTTTTTTTTGACAGCCTCAGCAGCTTATAATTGCTGAGTTTCTGAGATTTGACCACTTCTTCAAGCTGACATTTCTCAGGGTTATGTCGTTACACGTACCATGAGCTAGTTACCTAGCTTGTGGTAACTTAATGCTTCTTAACTTATCACATTGTTGGGGTTTTCGCTCAACCCACCTAGGGAAATCAAGTATTTAACATGAACCTACTTAATACTATGAATATCAGAATTTTTACAATCTGACACAACTTTTCTCAGAAATCTTATTACAGGTGATAGGTGACAGGTGACAGGGGATAGGTGACAGGATAGGAGGAGAAGCAAAGGGAGAAAATTTAACTTGCAAGACATCCTGGTAAAATGGCAGACTTTTAATTAAAGGCAAGCACTTACAGGCCAAGGTAGTTCAATGACTGGATCAACAACAGTTAACAAAGGCGATCGCCTTCTGCATCAAAAAGTTCTCGGTTCTCGTAGGTTTAGCAACTACTGGTGGGCAACTATCGTGACGATGGGAGCTACAGGCTTTTTATTGGCAGGGATATCGAGTTATTTAAACGTAAATTTTCTCATAGTTACCGATCCAACTCAATTGGTATTTTTCCCCCAGGGTTTGGTAATGGGGTTATATGGTTCGGCTGGCTTACTTTTAGCATCGTACCTATGGCTGTCTATCCTCTGGGACTTAGGGGGCGGCTACAATGATTTCAATAGAGAAACTGGCTACCTCAAAATCTTTCGTTGGGGATTTCCTGGCAAAAATCGCCGGATTGAAATTGATTCCCGCATCCAAGACGTACAATCTGTACAAATAGATATTAAAGAAGGTCTTAATCCTCGTCGTGCGTTGTATCTCCGTCTTAAAGGTCGCCGAGACATCCCCCTAACACGGGTAGGACAACCTTTGTCATTAGCAGAGTTAGAAACTCAAGGCGCAGAGTTAGCCCGATTTTTAGAAGTACCGTTGGAAGGATTGTAGGAGCAGAGGGGTAGAGGGGCAGAGGAGACAAGATAGAATTCAGTTTTCATCCCTATTCCCCATTCCCCGTTCTCTAAAAGAGGCTAAGATACACTGGTTGAGTCAGTAATTAGCAATGCGGTTAAAAGTTTCACAATTCTTGGTTGCATTTTTGATAGTCGGTGCTTTGATGTTGGGCGGCTGTTCTACACAGCAGGCTAATTCTAATTCTTCGCCAACATCAACAGCGACCGAGACAACCACGACAACTACTACTACTGAAGCAACATCTGTATCAGATACCACAAGTGAGAGTATTCCGGGAATGAAAGATTTACCACGTCTTGAAGGTAAAGCTACGGTGGTGATGACAGTTAATGGCTCACCAATTACCATCGAAGTAGACGGTACAAATGCCCCTATCACATCTGGCAACTTTGTTGATTTGGTGCAGAAGGGTGTATACGACGGTACTGTTTTTCATCGGGTTGTACGCCAACCTCAACCTTTTGTAGTCCAAGGTGGCGATCCCCAAAGTAAAGATCCCAAAGTTCCAGTAGATAGACTGGGAACAGGGGGCTACATTGATGCAAAAACTAATAGTGAGCGTCGTATCCCCTTAGAAATTAAGCCAGAAGGGGAGTCCAGCCCAATTTACAGTAAGACATTGGAAATGGCCCGTGTAACGAAACCACCAGAGTTACAGCATAAACTAGGTGCAGTAGCAATGGCGCGATCGCAGCCACCAGATTCTGCTTCCTCTCAGTTTTACTTTGCTTTAGCAAATTTAGGATTTTTAGATGGTAACTATGCCGTATTCGGTTATGTTACCGACGGTTTTGATGTAGTTAACAAAATTCAGCAAGGCGATCGCATTGACTCTGCTAAAGTCACTCAAGGCAGTGAGAATTTAAAAACTCCATAGGTAGGGAGTAGGGAGAAAAAGTAATTATTTTCTCCTTGTCCCAATTTCCAATTCCCCATTTCCAATTCCCTAAGATTGTTTGAAGTTGTTGTTACTGGTATTGGTTTAGTTTCTGCTTTGGGTACGAGCCTAGAGGAGAGTTGGCAACAATTAATTGTTGGGAAGTCTGGAATTAGCCTGTATCAGCCTTTTTCAGAACTTGCGCCACTACCTCTAGGCTTGATTAGTCAAACACCCGCCAAATTGAGAATATTGACCCAGCAGGTTGTCGATGCGGCAATGAAAGATGCTGGTTTATTGACAAATTTACCTGATTGTGCTGTGGTTATTGGTTCAAGTCGTAGCCATCAGGCATCGTGGGAAAATTTAGCAAAGAATATGTATGCAAAATATCCTAGCCAATCCCCCTATACAGGAGAAAAATTAGAGGATTGGTTAGAGATTCTACCCCATATGAATGCGATCGCATCTGCCAGACAGATTGGTGCGACTGGCACAGTTTTAGCACCGATGGCTGCTTGTGCTACAGGGATTTGGGCGATTTCTCAGGCGACACTTTTGATTCAAACAGGGCAATTTCAAAGAGCGATCGCTGGGGCTGTAGAAGCACCAATTACACCCTTGACGATATCAGGGTTTCAACAGATGGGTGCTTTAGCCAAAACTGGTGCTTACCCCTTTGATTTGCACCGTGAAGGCTTAGTCTTGGGTGAAGGGGCGGCTATATTTGTTTTAGAATCAAAAGAATTAGCCCAGCAGCGTCAAGCAAAGATTTATGGTCAAGTTTTGGGTTTTGGCTTAACCACAGACGCATATCATACCAATCAGCCAGACTTGGAAGGTAGGGGAGCGATTGCAGCTATCAAACAAGCTTTAAAACGCAGTGACCTACAACCCCATGAGATAGATTACATTCATGCTCACGGGACAGCTACCCAGCTAAATGACCGTATAGAAAGCATAGTCATAGAAAAGCTATTTCCCCATCAAGTAGCAATTAGTTCGACTAAAGGGGCGACAGGTCATACCCTAGGCGCGTCAGGAGCATTGGGGGTAGCTTTCACATTGTTAGCTATAAAACATAATATTTTGCCACCCACTGTAGGATTTAATCAACCAGAATTTGATTTAAACATAGTCAGGACTGCATATAAAACTAACATTCAGCAAGCATTATGTTTGAGTTTTGGCTTTGGTGGACAGAATGCAGCTGTTGTATTGGGTCAATCTACACTTTAGTTACCTCATGTTGATGCGATCGCTGAGAATCAAAGTTTCGGTTTGGAAATTCGCATTGATGGTAGGCAAAATTCAGAATTTGAATAATTGCCAAATAAAACGCACATTCAGAGAAATCGATATGATATAAAAGTCGATAAAACTTAAAAAATATTCACCAAATGCTGATTCACTCCCCTGGCTTATCCAAGAAGGTCAAGGACTCAATAAAAGAGAAAATCTTCTTCGGTAATGAACCTAGTGCCGAGTTAATCGCCATTCTTACCGTTTACTTTGTCCAAGGAATTTTGGGATTGGCGCGTTTAGCTGTCAGTTTTTTCCTTAAGGATGAATTGTCACTGAGTCCTGTACAGGTATCATCACTATTGGGAATTGTCGCCCTACCTTGGATTATCAAGCCTCTATTTGGTTTTATGTCTGATGGGTTACCTATATTTGGCTACCGTCGTCGGCCATACTTGGTACTATCAGGGATACTAGGTGCTATATCCTGGGTAAGTTTAGCGACCATAGTTCATGATAGATGGGCGGCTACAGTAGCGATCGCACTCGGTTCTCTCTCCGTTGCCGTTAGTGATGTGATCGTTGACTCATTAGTTGTGGAAAGAGCCAGGGTAGAATCACAAGCCGATGCCGGTTCGTTACAATCATTATGTTGGGGTGCTTCCGCATTAGGCGGCTTAATCACAGCCTATTTTAGTGGACTGCTCCTGGAACACTTTACAACCCGTACTGTATTCTGGATTACTGCTACATTCCCTTTGATTGTTTCAGGTGTAGCTTGGTTGATTGCTGAATCGCCTGTTAGCAAAGATGCTAAGGATAAAACCAACACTCTCAGTATTAAGTATCAAATAGGACAACTACGTCAAGCCATTACCCAAAAAACTATTTGGCTACCAACAGCATTTGTCTTTATCTGGCAAGCTACCCCAACAGCCGATGCAGCCTTTTTCTTCTTCAGCACCAACGAACTCCACTTTGAACCAGAATTTTTGGGGCGAGTGCGGTTAGTGACAAGTTTCGCTGCTTTAATTGGTGTTTGGATTTTTCAACGCTTCTTGAAAAGTGTTCCCTTCCGAGTAATTTTTGGTTGGAGTACAGTTATTTCCGCAGCCTTGGGAATGACAATGCTGCTACTGGTGACACACACAAACCGAGCTTTAGGCATAGATGACCACTGGTTTAGCTTGGGTGATAGCTTAGTTCTCACAGTTATGGGACAAATTGCCTATATGCCTGTGTTAGTCTTAGCAGCGAGACTTTGCCCCCCAGGAGTAGAAGCCAGTCTATTTGCATTGTTGATGTCAGTATCGAATTTAGCCGG
This sequence comes from Anabaena sp. CCY 9402-a, assembly GCF_963920945.1. Classification (NCBI taxonomy): domain Bacteria; kingdom Bacillati; phylum Cyanobacteriota; class Cyanophyceae; order Nostocales; family Nostocaceae; genus Anabaena; species Anabaena sp. CCY 9402-a. The sequence goes on along the minus strand of NZ_CAWUDL010000015.1, from coordinate 83,142 downwards.
CATGGTTTCCTACGAGTTCGGAGCTATTATTATGCACTGGCTAGGAATCACCGAAAGCAATTTTGATTCCCTTTGGTTCTTGGTGCTGATTACTAATCTCAGCACCTTACTACCATTGCCTTTTCTCAACTGGCTACCTGGTGATGATTCACAAGCAGAACCAGAATTAATACCCAACTTGATGTCAGAAATAATGCTGCGAGAACCCGAATCAGAAACAGTTGAATGAAAAGTGCTGAGTGCTGTTAGCGGTAGCGCGGCGTTTAGCCTGTGCTGAGTGCTGAGTGAAAATACCGCCCACAATTGGGCGTGGCTTTTACCGTAGTGCAGAAGTACTGAGTACTTCTTAAATTTACTCAGCACAGGCTAAATACCTCGCTACCGCTAACAGCACTCAGTACTGAGTTGGTAAAAATATTCAAAACTCAGCACTCAAAACTCAAAACTCAGCACTCAAAACTCAGCACAGGCTAAACGCCGCGCTACCGCTAACAGCACTCAGCACTCAGCACTCAAACAATATGCAGAGTTTTCAAGTTCCAGAAACAGCCATTTTAGAAAAATCCTATACTCGTGAAGATTGGCAGGGAGGATACGAATCCCTTAGCCAAGAGTTTGATTATTGGATTGATGATATAGAAGGAGAAATCCCCCAAGAACTGCAAGGCACATTGTTTAGAAATGGGCCAGGATTACTTGATGTTAATGGTCAACGTATTCATCATCCTTTTGATGGTGATGGGATGATTAGCCGCATCACTTTTGTCAATGGTCGCGCCCATTTTTGTAATAAATTTGTGCGTACAGAAGGCTATTTAGCAGAACAAAAAGCGGGTAAAATTCTCTATCGTGGTGTATTTGGTACGCAAAAACCAGGTGGTTGGTTAGCTAATATATTTGATTTCAAAATTAAAAATATTGCTAATACCAACGTTATCTATTGGGGTGATAAACTTTTGGCGTTGTGGGAAGCTTGTGAACCCCATCTTATTGATGCTTACACCCTAGAAACTTTAGGCAAAGAATACTTTAATGGAATTTTGTCAGAGGGCGAAGCTTTTAGCGCACATCCTCGCATTGATCCTAATTGTATTCAAGATAATGACGCACCTTGTTTAGTAAATTTTTCTATTAAACCAGGGCTATCTACTACAATTACAATTTTTGAATTAGACCCAACAGGTAAAGTTCTCAGGAAGCAAGCTCATAGTGTTCCGGGATTTTGTTTCATTCACGATTTTGTCATTACTCCTGAACACTGTATCTTCTTTCAGAACCCTGTCGTTTTTAATCCCATACCTTTCGCTTTGGGTCTACGCGCAGCTGGGGAATGTATCAAATTCCAGCCAAATCAACCGACGCGAATTATAGTTATTCCTCGCTTTCCAAAAGGGGAAAATACAGGGGTAAAAATTCTGGAAACACAAGCAGGTTTTGTGTTTCACCACGTTAATGCTTTTGCTCTAGGGCATGAAATTTATGTTGACTCCATTTGCTATGATGCTTTACCAGAAGTAGAACCAGAAAGCGATTTTCGTCAAGTTGATTTTGATGCGGGTTCTCCTGGTCAACTCTGGCGTTTTCGTCTTAATCTTCAAGATGAAACAGTAGAACGCAATTTAATTGAGAGTCGTTGTTGTGAATTTCCCACCATACATCCTGACCATGTAGGACGCACTTACAAATATATTTATATAGGTGCAGGTCATGCAGAAACTGGTAATGCACCATTGCAAGCATTACTAAAAATTGATTTAGAATCTGGAGAAAGACAACTTTGGAGTGCCGCGCCGCGTGGGTTTATGGGTGAGCCGATTTTTGTACCGCGTCCAGATGCTCAAACAGAAGATAATGGCTGGTTGCTAGCTTTAGTTTATGATGCTGCTCATCATCGCTCAGATGTGGTGATTTTAGATGCTCGTGATTTAGCAAAAGGTGCGATCGCCTTTGGCGGGGCGAAGCCCATCGCTCGACTTCATCTCAAACATCATATCCCCTATGGTCTACACGGCAACTTTACCTCAAAAATTTTTGCCCCAAATTGATCCTCTAAGTGTTTATAAGCATAGATTAAAGTCAATAATTATTTTTGGCTAGGATCTATGGTTTTCTAAAATTAAAATAAAATTGTAACAATAACTACAAAATCCTCATGTTTCTCGAAAACGCGGGATAAGCTAGGCATATATGTATCCGGTTCGCCAAAAACCGCGATTAGGAGAAAATCTTATGGTGTCAACCCCTATCATTCCTTTAGAAGCTGCTACTCCAGCACATATTTGCCCATTTGATCAAGCTTGTAGTTATTTAGAAGCAGCAGGGAAAGAATTAAGGTTAGATCAAGGTATCCTGGAAATTCTCAGTCACCCACGCAAGGTAGTGACAGTTTCCATTCCCGTAAAGCTAGACAATGGTGATATTCGGGTACTAGCAGGACATCGAGTACAACATTCTGATGTTTTAGGCCCCTATAAAGGCGGAACTCGATACCATCCGGCTGTTACACTGCGGGAAGTATCGGCTTTAGCGATGCTGATGACTTGGAAATGTGCGCTGTTGGGTATACCTTATGGTGGTGCAAAAGGAGGTATTGCGATCGACCCACAAAATTATAGTGTGGGCGAATTAGAGCGAATTACTCGCCGCTATACTAGCGAATTAATTAAAGATATTGGCCCCTCAGTAGACATACCCGCGCCAGATATGGGAACTTCCGCCCGTGAAATGGCTTGGATGATGGATACATATTCAGTGAATGTGGGTCATTCTGTACCTGGAGTTGTCACTGGTAAGCCTCTATCTATCGGCGGTTCACTGGGACGAGAAATGGCCACCGGACGCGGTGTGATGATTATCGTCCGGGAAGCATTAGCAGATATGGGCAAATCTCTAGAGGGAATGCGAGTAGTTATCCAAGGTTTTGGGAATGTGGGAGGCGCAGCAGCTGAATTACTCTACCAAGCCGGAGCAAAAATCATTGCTGTTTCCACCGCTACAGGCGGGGTTTATTCATCTCATGGTCTTGATATTCCCGCATTAAAAGCTTATGCTGCCGAAAATCGTAAAAGTGTAGTAGGTTTCCCACAAGCATCAGCTATTAGCAATGCAGAGTTACTGACTTTACGCTGTGATGTGTTAATTCCCGCCGCCTTAGAAAACCAAATTACAGCAGAAAATGTCCATCAAGTGAGAGCGCAAATCATCGCAGAAGCAGCTAACGGGCCAATAACACTGGAAGCAAACCAAGTTCTAGAGGCGCAGGGTGTAACTGTCCTACCAGATATCCTAGCCAATGCTGGTGGTGTAGTAGTAAGTTACTTAGAATGGGTGCAAGGTCTTTCATACCTCTTTTGGGATGAAGTACGTGTCAACCGCGAAATGGAACACTTGATGGTGCAAGCATATCATCATGTAATCCAAGAGTCCAAAGTGCGGCAAGTTCCCCTCCGGTTAGCAGCTTATACTCTGGGAGTCGGTAGAGTTGCTCAAGCCTTAAATGACAGGGGTCTATATCCTTAACATCCAACTTTTTTTGACAAAGTAGAGACGTAGGATTGCTGCGTCTCTACAAGGTTTGTGGATAACCTCTACTATTCCTTTATTCCCTGGGGAAAAACCTTCACAGCATCACCTAGGATGGATATCTGCACTCGTGTACCTACGGGTAATGCCATATCTGTTGTTGTCCGCACATGAATTTCTTTACCAGAAGGAGTTTGCAAACAATATTGGTACTCTCGCCCTAAAAACCTGCGAGTGCGGATAACTACAGGGGCATCGGTGGCTGGTGTTAAAATCAAGTCTTCTTGGCGGATCATAATTTCGCCTGAATTGTTGATGTGATTAGCTGGTAACTCAAAACAACCAACTTCTGTTTCCCAGACATTACCTTGGCGATGGGCAGAGAGGAAATTAGCCTGGGTGACAAATTCCGCGACAAACCTTGAGGCTGGATGAGTGTAAATTTCTTCTGGTGTGCCTATTTGTTCTAAATGCCCTTGTCGCATCACGCCGACTATATCAGAAATGGCTAATGCTTCTTCTTGATCGTGGGTAACGAAAATGGCTGAAGTACCTGCTGCTTTGAGAATGTCTCGGACTTCTTCCCGCAACTGTAACCTAACTTGAATATCCAGATTACTTAATGGTTCATCTAAAAGCATCAGTTGAGGTTGGGGTGCTAAGGCACGGGCTAAGGCAACACGCTGCTGCTGTCCACCAGAGAGTTCGTAAGGGTAACGTTTTTCCAGTCCTGCTAATCTCACTAAGGCTAGGACTTCGGCTACACGTTTTTGTATTTGCTGTTTACTAATATTTCTCAACCCAAAGGTTACATTTTCTTCAACGTTGAGATGAGGAAATAGCGCATAATCTTGAAAGACAACACCAATATCACGCTGTTCTACAGGGATAAAAATAGAGTTGTTGCTAACTATCTGTTCACCAATTTTAATTGTTCCTGTTTGTAGACGCTCAAAACCTGCAATTAGTCGCAACAGAGTAGTTTTACCGCAACCAGAGGGGCCAAGTAATCCTAAGACATCGCCTTGTTGCAGTGTGAATGATATGTTATCCACAGCAGGAGAGGTGTTTTCTGAAAATTGCTTGGTGACATTCTGTAGGTGTAGGATGGCTGGCTGCATAGGTAGATAACGAAGAAGATACAAAGAAGAAATAAATTAGAGTTTTGTTGGTGCTGGTACTTGGTTTATTACTTTCTCTTTTTTAATATTCTCTTGAGATAACACTAATAAGGTTGAACTCATAGAGACTAATAGCATAGCTAATGAAGCAGCTGCGGCATCTGCAAATTCAACATTTTCTGTGGCTTGCCAAATTTGCGTTGCTAAGGTGTTAAAGCCTATGGGGGCTAGCAGCATAGTTGCAGGTAGTTCTTTAATTGCGGTCAGAAATACTAAGACTGCACCACTTAATACGCCTGGTCTGACTAAAGGGAGGGTAATTTCTATTAAAGTTTGCCAAGCTGATCTGCCTAAACTTCTGGCTGATTCTTCTAATTGGGGATTTACTTGTAGTAGAGAAGTGCGGACTGTTCCTACTGATTGCGGTAAAAATAATACTAAATATGCAAACACCAGCATCGGTAGAGTTTGGTACAGGAATGGCAGGTAATTAGCTCCAAAAAACACCAGTGATAAAGCTATGACAATTCCTGGAATACCAAAACTTATATAAGAAAAACGTTCAATAACAGCTGTAATTTTGCTGGGGAAGCGAACTGATAAAATGGCGATGGGTAAGGCAAAGATGGTAGCAGCTAAAGCCGCTAGTCCAGCTGCCCAGGCTGAGTTGAAGATGGTGGGTAGTAAATTGGGGAAGGTGTAACCAGTATTGAATCCACGCAGTAGCCAAAATAGGGTAATACCAACTGGTAAGATCACACCAAAGCTAGTGATGAGTAAGCAAAAGCTAAAGGCTGGCCATTTCCAAATTCCCAATTTAATTATTTTCGGTGGGCGTAGGGAGGCTGAACCACGACTATAATATGCGGCACGCGATCGCATTCGATACTCTAGCCATAAAATTACCAGCACCAGTGTCACTAACATTAAAGATAGAACTGCGGCGGTGTTACGGTTAAAACTGGCTTTGTATTGGATAAAAATAGCCCGTGTAAAGGTATCAAACCGCATCAGGGAGGGTGTACCAAAGTCCCGTAAGGAATATAAGGCTACCAATAATCCCCCGGCGATAATTGATGGTTTCAGTTGCGGCAATACTACCCGGAAGAAGGTTTCTCTGGTGCTGTAACCTAAACTGCGGGAGGCTTCTTCTATGGAAGGATCTATTCCTTGCAAGCCAGAACGCACACTCAGCAGTAAATAGGGATAGGTAAATAAAGTAATTGCGAGAACTGTTCCCGGAAAACCATAAATAGAAGGTAACTCTTCTACCCCCAAAGGCTCTAATAACAATTGTAAAAAGCTACCCCTGGGGGCTAAGGTAGCAATGAGGGCAAAACTGCCGACGTAGCTAGGGACTGCCAAGGGTAATGTTGTGGCTATTAACCAAAAGTTTCTGCCTGGTAAGTCTGTGCGCACTGTCAGAAATGCCAATGGTACAGCAATCAGGGTTGAGAATACGGTGACAGTTGCCGCCATTAATGCACTATTGAAAAAAATGGAGATATTGCGGGGACGAGAGATCAATTGCCAGAACTCTTCCCCGCCAATACCTACTGCACGGGTAACTAAGTAGACCAAAGGCAGGGCAATAGCGATCGCTACTACTCCTGCTGCTATGGTGAGAAATAAGGGAGGGCGAATCGAAGATTTCAATGCCTACAAAACTCCTGCCTGTTGTAGTAATTCCAATGTGCCTGGCAAATCATTTAAGTTGGTCAGGTTAACGTTAGGCGGATTGAGCTTGTTCAGTGGTAATTGATTTGCTGGTCCTGGTATCCCTTTGACTAGGGGGTACTCATTAGTTTCTTTAGCGAAGTAAGTTTGTGAACTTGGTTTGAGTAGGTAGCCAATAAATTTTTCTACTTCCGGTTTTTGTTTGGTGGAGTTCATAATGGCGACTCCAGCAATATTAATCATTGAGCCTGAGTCTTTATTGGTGTAGTGAGCCGCTACAGGTAAGCTGGGATTAGTTTTTTTCAAGTTAGGTAAGTAGTAGTGATTCACTAAACCTAGCTGAACTTCTCCGCGCCCTAGTGCTTCTACTATTGTGGTATTGTTGCGGTAATCTTTAACACCATTAGCTTTCATTGCCCGTAGCCATTGCAGAGTCTTGGGGTTTCCCTCTAGCACCCGCATGGCGGTGACAAATGAATGAAATGACCCGTTTGTTGGAGCCCAAGCAACTTTACCGCGCCATTGTGGTTGTGTTAACTGCGAAATAGAGGTCGGTAATTGATTTTTATTAACTAGCTTGGTGTTGTAGTTAATTACACGAGCGCGTCCCGAAATTCCTATCCATTGTCCTTGGGGAGACCGAAAGCGAGAATCTACCTTATTCAGTAAGTTAGACGAAATTGGCAGGGTGCGCTTTTGTGTTTCCAGCGTGCCTAATGCGCCGGCATCTTGGGCAAAGAATAAATCAGCACGGCTATTTTTACCTTCTTCCAAAAGTGCGATCGCTAATTCGGCTGTATCGCCATAACGCACCTGAATATCTAAATTTAAGTCTTTTTTGGCTTGGGCGAGCAATGGCTCAATCAGTTTTTGCCCTCTACCTGAATAGATAGTAATGGTTTTGGTTTGGGCGTTCACACTTAAACCTGTTCCCCAGCTGAGCATAAAAGCCATAGCTCCAGCTGTCACTTTCATCAATGGCAAAGTTTTCAATCTCCTGGTCTCCATTTCCCTTTAACAGGAAGTTTTTGCAATAATTTTCTTCCTTTCAACCATTACCATTAACTAGCACTCTTAAGCAAGAAAATTTCTCAAAAACTTTAGAGTTTTCTTTTTTACTTTATACAATGCAGCTAATAACATCTTAGATAATTTGCACTTGCTGCATGAGTTTGAGTGTTGCTTCTAAGTCATTCAGATTACTCAAGTCAATTTTTTGAGTTTGCTGTTTAATCTCTTTGAGAGATTTCAATTTTTCTGGGGTAGCAACTGCTGAGGTGAGAGGATATTCATAGGTTTGATTAGCAAAGTAGTTTTGGGCGGTTTCACTCAGCATAAATTCCCCAAACCTTTGAGCAATATTAGGATTCTTGGCGTTGTTGAGAATCGCTATACCAGCGACATTCACCAAAGAACCAACATCATCTGTAAAGTGATGTTCTACAGGGGTTTGGGGATTTTCTTTTTTGATGCGTTCTAGATAGTAGTGATTGACAAACCCTACAGCTATTTCCCCTCTAGATAAAGCTTCCACGATGGAAGTATTGTTGGGGTAAACTTTAGCATTGTTAGCTTTGATCCCTTCTAACCATTGTTTAGCTCTATCTTCTCCCTCGGCGACCCGCAAGGCAGTAACAAAGGATTGAAATGATCCGTTTGTGGGCGACCAGCCAATTTTATTGCGCCATTTTGGTTCAGTAAAGTTAAAGATAGACCTTGGTAATTCCTCTGGTTTGACTAATTTTGTGTTGTAATCTACTGTCCGCACTCTACCAGTAATACCTAGCCATTGACCTTCCGGCGAACGGTAAACACTATCGACCTGATTGAGCAGCGATGCAGGTAACGTTAATGCTTTACCGGCCTTTTGTATAGCTCCCAAAGCACCTGCATCTTGGGCAAAGAAAACATCTGCGGGACTATTTGCACCTTCTTCCAAAATTGCTGATGCTAACTCAGCCGTATCACCATAACGGACTTCTACTTTAGAGCCTGTTTGTTGCTCAAATTGCTTAATCAATTCACCTATGAGTTTTTCGTTGCGTCCTGAGTAAACTACCAAAGTTTTTTCTAATTCACCACTGGTGGTGCTGGTGGTTGTCGCTTGGGTTGCTGATTCAGCCGTATCAGTAGGATTGGGATTCGCACCACAGGCGATCGCTAATCCACCACTGACTGTTGCTAATCCTACTAAGTAGATGAACTGACGACGCTGCATATTTTCCTCCTTTTCTATTAAAAACTATAAATAATTAAGATTTTATTTTATTAAAATAGGCTATTTTCATTATTGCCAATTGAGTATAGCATCTTTGGTAAATCAGCTAATAAGCATCATTTACTAGCTATTAAAGGATTTTTTGATTGATTATCTTGAGAATTCCATCTAGTGCAATTCTCATAAATATTTGACAATAGTTTTTATTAAATCAAAAAGTCTGGCTCAAAGCAATAGCAGACAAAGAGAAAATATTAGCGTGTTATAAGTAGCTAAACAGAAAGATTATGTTCGCTATCAGCAAACGCTAGAGTACATCTCCTTTAAATATTCCCCCTTCCCTGTCTACGACACGCTCCGCGTTTCCTACGGAACACTGCGTGAACGCGCAGCGTCCCGCAGGGAACGTAGAGAATGTAGGGAAGGGGGTTAGGGGGTTAGGTTTGGCGTTAGATTTTCCACATAACGTGAAAAATTGGATTATTTCTACAAGACTGCGATTAGTTGAAAACATCTCTATTCTTTAATTCGCGGTTGATTATCATCATAATTTTTTGAATAATTAAATTCTATTTTGTTGTGTTTTTCTTTATCTCTAATTGGACAATATTTTGTATTAGCACTCATACAATCCATGTGCGGTGTCTTAGCACAAACTATTAATAAACCACCTAAAATAAATAATAAGCCACAAATTGCTATAGTCTGAATCCAAGAAATTTCTAGTACGCCGTGAACAACTACTTCTCGGAGAACAGAAACGATTGCTACTTCTACAGCTACTCCTACGGAAATGCTATGCTCTTTTAGATAAACCATTAAGAGCCGAAATAATTCCACCAAAATTAATACAAAAAGGACTTTTGATGTTAATATTTTATAATTTACTTGTTGTGTGATCGCAATAAATATTCCCCACAATTGTACGACCATGACTGCAAATAAAGCTAAACACAAGATAATTACCAGCAAATCTTGGAAAGCTTCCATATAGCTAACGATCGCGTGTCTATCTAGCCAGCGATCGCAAAATAAAAATCGACTCTTGACGCGCTTTTTCATGTAGTTTTCCGTTTTTATCTGGTCAGGGCAGACCAGCACAGCCAATTCATGCCATATGTTTATTCTTATCTAAACTTAAGTATTTTTGCATCAGCAATAATGATAATTTAAGAGTTATTATCTATTAGCTAATAGCTCTTAAATACAAATCACACTATCTAATAAATAAATGTTCGATATTGACTATTTATTGTTTAGTATTTTGTACTTGCTGCAACAATCTTTCGGCATTTTTTGCCCATTGAGGATTGCCTTGAGCGTTATATAAATTTTTGGCATGGGTAAAGACTTTCACTGCTTCCCCAAACTGATTTAACTGCATAAAAACTAACCCTGCACCATAATAAGCATGAGGATAATTAGGATTAGCTTCTGCTGATTTTCTAAATGAAACTAAAGCTGCTTGTAGTTGGCTTTGATTAAACAAAATTGCACCTAGATTGTAGTGAGCATCTGGATATTTAGGATTAATTTTAATTGCTTGCTCAAAAGCGGCTTTAGCTAGATCAATTTTACCTTGTTGCAGATAACAGACACCTAAATAATAGTGAGGTTCTGGGGCATTTTTACTATAAGTGATCGCTTTTTGAAAAGATGCGATCGCGCCTGACCAATTTTGTTGCTGTTGTCTGACTAATCCTAAGTTATAGTGAGCAAAACCTAGCTGGGGGTCGATTTCTAAAGCCCGTTGTAAGTATTCACCCGCCTGTTGTAAATTATTACCTTCTAACAACGCTCCCCCTAAATTGGCAAAGGCGAGGGAGAAGTTAGGATCAGCTTGAGTAGCGCGATAAAAAGCATTAGCGGCTGGTTGTAATTGTCCAGTTTGTCGCAGGGCTAAACCTAAATTGTAATGGGCTGCGGCCAAGTTAGGATCTAACTGAGTTGCCTTTTGAAATGCTGCGATCGCATCTTGTACTCTCCCCGCCTGAATTGCTTGTAAGCCTTGATTTAACAAGCTTGTTGCAGTTGGCACACTAGACTGTGCTATCTTGAAAAGTTGGGGAGTAAGAGAGTTAGCTGAGACTGGCAGCATACATCCCCATAGTAATGTTAAACCCAGCATCCCGACGATAGGATAATTATAGAAAGATACGTCCATTGATGTATTGACTCAATCTAATTTCTGTCACTGTTATTCATAAAAAGTTCCGTCAAAAATTAGGTTTTAACAAAACTTTTTTATTCGGTATTAAAGTTAGGTTTACTTAATTTTTCTTAAGGTAAATCTTACAACAGGCTACAATTTTTTTTGTTTTTAGTTAAAGAGAGCATAATTGCAAGTTAAAGGGGGGATAATTCTCCGGCAATGGGTGTAATTATTCATCCTCTAAAAAACACAGGGCTACGCGGTAAGAGAAACTTACTGCAAAGGAGGTTTTATGAGCCAAAAAGTCATATTAGGTTCGCGGAATGTTGCCATTGTCGGCCCTTATTTAAGTGGAAAAACAACATTATTAGAAAGCTTGTTATTTGTCACAGGAGCAATTTCTCGCAAAGGCAGCGTTAAGGATGGTAACACAATCGGTGATAGTGCAGCAGAAGCACGAGATCGCCGGATGAGTGTAGAAATTACTGCCGCTAGCACAGAGTATAATGACACTCGTTTTACTTTTATTGACTGCCCAGGCAGTATAGAATTTGCTCAAGAGACTTATAACGCTTTAATTGGGGTTGATGCAGCCATTGTCATCTGCGAACCTATCCGTGACCGAGTCCTCACGCTTGCGCCTCTATTTAAATTCCTAGACGATTGGGAAATACCCCATTTGGTCTTTGTTAATAAAATGGATCGGGCAAATATCAACGTTCTGGAAACATTACACGCCCTCAAAGCGGTTTCTAGTCGTCCATTAGTAGCCCATCAATACCCCATCATGCAAGGGGAACAGCTAACAGGCTTCATTGATATGGTGAGCGAACAAGCCTATCAATATCATCCAGGCGCACCAGCTGATCCCATTCCTTTCCCCGAACATTTAAAAGCAGAAGAACATACAGCCAGAGCCGAAATGCTCGAAGCTTTAGCCAATTTTGATGATCATTTACTCGAAGAACTTTTAGAAGATATTGAACCACCCCAAGAAGAAATTCTCACAGATTTAAAAATGGAATTAGGGGCAGATTTGGTAGTCCCCGTCTTCTTTGGTGTCGCCGAACAAGATTATGGTGTAAGACCACTATTAGATGCACTGCTACGGGAAGCACCAGCACCAGAAGCTACCGCAGAACGCCGCCTTAAAGGTAGTAAACCCAGCAATACACCCATAGCCCAGGTTTTGAAAACCTATTACACTCCCCAAGGTGGTAAACTCTCCCTCGTGCGGATTTGGCAAGGCAAATTAACCGATGGGATTGTCCTCAACGGTGTGCGGACTGGCGGTATTTATCGCCTCATGGGACAACAGCAGCAGTCAGTCAATGAAGTTGCGGCTGGTGAAATTGTGGCCTTGAGCCGATTAGAAGGGATTAAAACCGGGGATATCATCTCTACAGAACAGGCGTTAGCATTACCCAAAGCTGAACCATTAGAACCAGTGTATGCCCTGGCGATTACTCCAGAAAAGCGCAACGATGAAGTGAAATTAAGTGCTGCTATTACTAAGTTACTAGAAGAAGACCCCTCTTTAACTTGGGAACAGCACGGCGACACCCACGAGGTTATTCTGTGGGGACAAGGTGAAATTCATTTGCAAGTCGCCTTAGATAGACTGCGCCGCAAATATAACTTACCCATGTCTACCCATCTGCCACAAGTCCCTTATAAAGAAACCATTCGCAAACCTGTAACCTCAGTACATGGACGCTATAAGCATCAGAGCGGCGGTCATGGGCAATTTGGGGATGTTTTCCTAGATATTAAACCGTTACCCCGTGGGGAAGGCTTTAATTTCAAGGAAACTATCGTTGGTGGTGTAGTTCCCAAACAATACATTCCCGGCGTAGAAATGGGAGTGAGGGAATTCCTCACCCACGGGCCTTTGGGTTTCCCAATTGTAGATGTGGCGGTGACATTAACCAATGGTTCATATCACAACGTTGATAGTTCCGAACAAGCCTTTAAGCAAGCTGCGCGGTTAGCCATGCAAACAGGCGTACCCCAGGCGCAACCCACCCTCCTAGAACCAATTTTGCGGTTACAAGTAACCACACCCAGCGAATTTACCTCTAAGGTGCTGCAATTGCTGAGTGGTCGCAGGGGTCAGATTTTGGGCTATGAAGGTAGAAACGACTGGCAAGGCTGGGATAATATTTCTGCTTACTTACCACAAGCCGAGATGCAAGACTTTATTGTAGAGCTGCGATCGCTCACTCTCGGCGTTGGTTCTTTCCACTGGGAATATGACCACCTGCAAGAAGTCCCAGAAAAGCTGGCTGAACGTGTACTTGCTAGCAACGGTAATGGCAAATAGTCTTAAGTTCAAAAATGTCTCCTCTATTCAGAATCTTGGAGTGGCAATAATTGTCACTCCAATTTCTTGTTGACAATACTAGACTAGAGAATATACAGATTATTTATTGAAATTGCGATCGCTCATGGCAATCTCATTATTAGAACAGCCAACAGAAGAAAAATTCGTCACTGTTCATGGCGTTTCTTGGGAACAGTTCCAAATCATCGCCGCACAACTAGAAGATAACCGAGAAGTTAGACTAACTTATTTAGCAGGGGTAATGGAAATTATGTCTCCCGTTGGAGATAAACACGAGTACGTGAAAACAACTCTCGGTTATTTACTCGAAGCTTATATGAGGGAAAAAGGTATCCGCTTCTACGGTCGTGGTGGTTTTACCTTGGAAGAACCAGGGTATGCTTCTGGTACACCGGATGAATCTTACTGCATTGGGAGTAATAAAGAAACACCCGACATTGTAATTGAAGTTATCGTCACCAGTGGAACTATTAATAGGAAAGATTTATACAAGCCCAAGAGAATACCCGAAGTTTGGTTCTGGAAAGCTAATCAAATTCAAATATTCTGTCTGAATGAGCAGGGAGAATATGAAGAAGTCAACCGGAGTAGATTTTTCCCAGATTTAGACCCAGCTTTGCTGCTGCATTATATTTCTATGCCTGACCAATATGATGCTGTGCAGGAATTTATTCAAATTATTAGAAATAACCTAAGTTACTAATGGTAACACTTCAATTCAGACAATTAAGTGTACCGCCAGGACATAGAGTAATACTCCACAATGTTAGCTGGCAAGAATTTGAGGCAATTCTCACCGAACTAGGCGACCATCGTGCAACTCGGTTGGCTTACATTCAGGGAACTTTGGAGATAAGAATGCCATTACCGAAGCATGAGGTAGCCAAGGTCATCATTGGTGATATGGTAAAAATTCTCTTGGAAGAATTACAAGTTGATTGTGAATCCTTTGGCTCAACCACCTTTAAACGTGAAGATATGAGTTTTGGTGTAGAGCCTGATGATTCTTTCTATATTAAAAATCATGCTCGGATGATTGGGAAAGAACGTATAGACCTAACAGTTGACCCACCACCCGACTTAGTAATTGAAGTTGATATCACCTCTAAAACTCAACTTGCAGCCTACGAAGCCTTAAAAGTCCCTGAACTTTGGCGATATGAAAAAGGCAGACTCCAAATAAACATCCTTCAAGATGGCAAATATATTGAGTCAGAAATTAGTCCAACTTTTCCCAACTTGCCAATTGTGGAAGCAATTTCTCAATTCTATGAACAAAGCCAAACTATAGGGAGAAGTCCAACACTCAGGTCATTTAGGAAGTGGGTAAGAGCGCAAATGTAGCCAAAAAGTTCATTTTGCGCCTGGAGCGTGAGCTGATTAAAACCTATCCCGGAAGTTGCTTTTTCAAAGCCTTCAACCCAGCCCAACGATTATCAACAGAATCTTCTTCACTTTCAATAGCAGTGCTAAGAATACCTGGACATTTTAAATCACACAACTGACGCTGAGGCAAAGCCAAACACATCTGCTCATACAACCATTCACTGGTATAAAAATAACCATTAGGCGATAAAGTTTCTAGCAAATCTTCTATAGCCACTTCCCTTTCTAAAGGCAAGTCTTGCTCTTGATTTACCGCCTCATCTAACCAGATAACTTCTTGAGCATTCACCACTAAACGGTGATTGTACTGTTGTAAGCAGCGATTACAGGTACAAGTAATAATAGTTTCTACCTGAGCTGACACATCCAAATAATTTCCATGATGCTGCACACAGACGTGGCCGCGTACTGGTGTCAACGTTTCTAGCCCAGGCAGAAATTCTTTAACTTGAACTTCCTCTGTCCGCTCCGGGGCTTTATTTAGCTGCGGAATAAAAATTGCGTCCATAGGATTGGTAAAACATCATCACGAAAATGTATGTTGATCATCAGCAATACTGCTGACAATCCATATATAGTTTAGCCTTTAGCAAGAACGAATATTCTGTACTGGTTGAGATGTTCAGGATTCAACCCCTGCCGGACGGACAACCAAATGACGATGGGGTTCTTTGCCACGACTAAAGGTTTCTAAATCGCCCATATCTTGGAAGAAGGTATGCACCAACCGCCGTTCCGCAGAACTTAGTGATTTAATTTCCACTTCTTGCCCTGTGGAGCGTACTTGCTCGGCTGCTGCTTCGGCTATTGCTTGAATTTCAGCTTGTCTTTTAACTCTATACCCATTCAATTCCACCGTGTAGGAAGCTTGTTCTTCCTCTGGTTGATTGAGGTTAAGCGTAGAATTCGCCAAATACTGAATCGCATCTAGCACAGAACCATCAGCACCAATTAGGGCGTGAATTTGCTCTGGGGTCAAGCTGGTTTCATCTATTGTCAACCAGTAACTATCTATTGCTGGGGCATCTTCTTCTGGAGAATGGGGAGCTTCTACACTACCTCTAATCTCAGATGACATCCCAGTGAGTTCCAGCAGTGATTTTAGCCACTGCTGACCTCGCTGCATGGGAATATTGCTCATCTATTAACCTGTGGTCTTTTTCTTGGAACTTTTTGGCTCAAAAGGCAATGTTTTTTGTTCTGCCGCTACTTGTTTTTCCTGAGTTTCTACAATTTTTTGTAGCTCCTCTGGTAAGGGTTCGCGAGAGAGGATGTAAGTTTGCAGGGTTTGGAAAACGTTCCCAATCACCATGTACATCAATACCCCAGCAGGTAACGGGAAGAAAAAGAACATCCCAGAAAAGATGACAGGGGTGATTTTGTTGACGGTTTCTTGTTGTGGGTTGCCACCACTGGAGTTCTGCCCGGAAAGTATTTGGCTAACGTAAAGGCTGACCCCAAAAAAGAGAATCATCGCCACAATATCCCAGTGGACTACACCATCTGGGTCTACTGCTCCAACTCTGCCCAAGGCATCAATAAACAGGAATCCTTTATCAGCTGCCAATCCAGGAATTGTACCTTGAATTGTGACATCACCTGGCTGTAAGGCTTCTATATTGCCTTCGGTGTCAATTTTGATCCTATCTTCCCCTTTGGTAATTTTCCATTCAGGGATTAACTTTGTTTCTGGGTGTTCTGCCAGTAATACCGGGAATGGTTTACCTTCAAGGGTCTGGTATTGAATCTTAGTTTGTTCACCTACTGCTAATTTGTTGCCACTAGGGATAATAGCCGCAACTTTAACGTGTTCTTGATCAGCAACATAAATGTTCTGAGGAGCAGTAGCAAAGGCTTGGGGTTGAATTTGTTCGATTTGTTCAGAAGGAACGATTTGCAGGTTAACAGAATAGTTAACTCCAGCAAACGGCGAACCCCGCAAGGTGGCAAACAAAGCCAACAGGACTGGCATTTGCAACAGAAGTGGCAAACATCCCGCCAAGGGGTTGCCAAATTCCTTCTGCACATTCATCAGTTCTTCCTGCTGTTTTTGCTGGTCGTCCTTATAACGTTCTTTAACTTCCGCCATCCGCTTTTGCATCAGAGGTTGTACAACTCGCATCCGCCGCATACTGCGAATTGAACCAGCACTCAGGGGGTAGAGCGCGAAGCGGATTATCAATGTCAAGGCAACGATCGCCAATCCATAGCTAGGTACAATGCTGTAGAACAAGTCTATGATTGGCAGCATTACGTTGTTTGAGAGAAACCCGATACCAAAATCCATTATTCTGAATTCAACCTGAGGTACTGTAAATTGATCTGAATCTAATTTATCTAAATAGTGATGACTATGCGACTATCCTCTGCTACGGATAGCCGCACAACGCCAAAAATGGGAGTCGCAGTAGGCAGTGGGGAGTAGTCTGTAGACTTTGTTAAGTGGAATATGGGAAATTTTTTGTTTTATATCAGCAAATTGGATATTCCCTACTTCCTACTCCCTATTTCCTACTTAGCTGTGTATTGAGGATTTTTAGCCGCAACTTTTTCATTGATGTAGTCATAAGCTTCGCGGAAGTTGGGAATTGCCCGCATTTCCAGACGACTACCATTTCTTAAAGTCACTACCATATCTCCCCAAATGCCTAGACCACGGGGAACTTTGACAATTTTGACAACTTCTGCATAAATTACATCAGTGCGATCGCGTCCCATCCAACCACCCATGACAGATATTCTGCGATCGGTAATGCGGTAACGCAACCACAAGGCTCTAACTATTGCACCAACTGCCAGTGGTATACCTATAACGGTGAAGCCAATCAGGATATTTAAAATCAAGTCCCCGATGTGGGGGCCACCTTCATAATAAATTTCTTCACGAATGCCCATTTAATACCTCAGTTTGTGCCAACAACTGCTCTAATTCTTGCAGAAATTGTTGGCTTCCGCACTCAGATTCTGTTGCTGTTGGTTTGACAATTAACACCAATTTCCATCCTGGTGCTATTTTTGGCAATAATTGCTGCAACGCTGCCGCAATCTGACGTTTAATTCGGTTACGCACCACGGCTTTTTTACTGACTTTGGTGCTAACTGAGATGCCAATTTTTGTACTGGCGAGTTGTTGCAAGTCAGTGTTTATGGAATTTTTAGGGGCAGTATCCAAAGAAGACTCTTTGGCAGATGACGGTTTTAAAGCTCTCAAAGTTAAATGGGGGCTATATCGCCGCATTCCTTCCCGGAAAACTGCCTGAAAATCTCGGCGGGATTTTAGTCGATTTGCTTTTGGCAATGCCACAGCTGTTCTTTATCGCTGAAAATACCCTACACGCTCAAACGATGCCTTCCTCTCTTTCTTCTGGCTCTAATGACGTTTCTGCCGTCTGGTGTCTGCATTCTGGCACGAAAGCCAGAGGTTCTTTTTCTCTTGCGGTTAGTCCCACCCAGTGTTCTCTGCATACTGTTCTCCTTTTAGGCGATTTTTATAAAAAGTCACAATCTAAAAATATATCATTGTTGAGAGTCAATAGTCCAGAGTACACATTTCAGAGTCCATAGCTAAAAATTAAATTAGGGTAAAGAGGGGACAGAAGAGAAAAGAGAGTAACTATTCCCCAATCCCCAAAGACTCAACTAATAGTCACAATCCAAGACCCAATGTAACGCAATAATGGTAAGTCCCCTGGTGAGAGAACTTGGCAGTTGAAATAAAACGTACCGCCAAAGGCTGGATTTCTGACACCAGAAAACACTAAATCCACTCTGCTACCTGCTGGCACTGGTTCTTCAGGAAAAATTTCAATTAAACCGCTTTCTTTGTTCCATTTAGCTTCAGATAGGGGTACTTTTTTACCCTTGACTCTGACTTCAATCTTTTTAGGATCAAAACTGCCTTTGTAATAGTTAGGATAAGTAACAGCAAATTGAGCAACGGCTAATTTCATGTTTTGGGCAGGAATCCTAAATATGTATCTATCTATACCGTCAGTTTGCCCCCCAAAATCTAACCGAAAGGGCAACTGATTTTCCCGTTTAATCCCGCTAAACAGTACGAACCCTTGACCTCCTTGTGCCAATACAATAGCGGGTAAACTAGTCAGTACACAGCCAGTCAGAGCTAAAACGGAAAGTAAACGGCGCATAATGTAACTCCTCCACCAAAAATTATGTCTGTAATTTGAGTTTTTATAACTAAACTTTACTGTTGGCTTGCTGACAAGAGACGTGATGTAGCGATAAAAAGTGCCTTATGTACCGACTTTTTTGTCTGTCCTTTGCCTTTTAACCTTCGTCTTCTGCCATTAGCTTGGTCAAATTTGCGCTAAATATAAACACTGTTAACATTTGATTGTGTTGCTAAATATGTATAAGTGTATCGTAATTTAGGCTTTTCGTTATAAAAATTGAGCGTTGTAATTAGCGATCGCCTGTTAAGTTGGGAGAGAGCGTAAAAAATAGGCTGGTATCTCATCAATTATCATTAAACAACCATTGGGGAACTCTCAAGCTAAAAAATCAAAGAATTGGTTTGAATATTACAAGATGTAATCAAAAATATAAACAAAAATTTTAGATCCCTAAAAAATACTAAAGACATAGATAGAAAATAGAGTATTAAAATTAAGATTTGCAATAAGTAAAGCAATTGGCAGTTATCAGTAAAAGTAAGACTTGTAGGAATCAAAGTGAAGCTTCGTCTGTCGTAAAGCAAGAAGAAACGGAAAAGTTCAAGGTTCTATCTAAACGAAAAAGCCATCACTCATGCTTCAAAGCAGTAGCTATGAGTTGATTACATAGCTAATTGCAACAGTGGCATATTCGGCAGAGGTTAGGTATTTATCTCCAGGAGATTTCATGAAAATAGCAGTTGCTAAAGAAATAGAAGTTTGTGAACGGCGTGTAGCATTAAATCCTGACACCGTTGCTAAATTAGTGAAACAGGAATTGGAAATTTGGGTAGAAGCAGGTGCAGGAGAGAGATCATTTTTTAGTGATGCTGACTATGAAGCCGCAGGAGCTAAAATTATCCATAATTCAGACCAATTATGGGGCGAAACAGATATTTTATTGAAAGTTAGCCCACCACAAGAGAGAGAAGATGGGCGTTCGGAAGTTGAGTTAATGCGGGAAGGAACTGTATTAATTAGCTTCCTGAATCCTTTGGGAAACCCTGTGGTAGCGCAGCAACTAGCTAATCGCAAAATCTCAGCTTTGAGTATGGAGTTAATCCCCCGCACTACGAGGGCGCAAAGTATGGATGCTTTGTCGTCTCAAGCTTCCCTGGCGGGTTATAAATCAGTGTTAATTGCCGCAGCCGCATTACCAAAATATTTCCCCATGCTGACGACGGCTGCTGGTACAATTGCCCCAGCCAAAATATTTATTATGGGAGCTGGTGTAGCAGGATTGCAAGCGATCGCCACCGCCAGACGTTTGGGTGCAGTAGTAGAAGCCTTTGATATTCGTCCAGCCGTCAAAGAAGAAGTGCAAAGCTTAGGCGCAAAATTCGTGGAAGTCAAGCTAGAAGAAGAAACAACCGCCGCAGGTGGTTACGCCAAAGAAATTTCCGAAGCTAGCAAACAACGTACCCAGGAAGTTGTCGCCGAACACGTCAAAAATGCTGATGTAGTCATTACAACTGCCCAAGTCCCCGGTAGAAAAGCACCACTGCTAGTCACAGCCGAAATGGTGGCACAGATGAAACCCGGTTCAGTCATTGTAGATTTAGCCGCCGAACAAGGTGGTAACTGTGCTTGCACTGATCCCGGTAAAGATATTGTCTGGAATGGCGTGACAATTATCGGGCCGATTAATCTCCCTTCATCAATGCCAGTCCACGCCAGCCAACTCTATTCCAAGAACCTCACATCTTTGTTGCAGCTGCTCATCAAAGACAAAGCCTTAAACATAGACTTTGCTGACGACATCATCGATGCAGCCTGCATTACCCACGCTGGAGAAATTCGTAATCAGCGCGTCAAAGATGCGCTACAAGATGCAGTGTTGAGGTAATGGGGACTGGGGACTGGGGCATTCGGCATTGGGGTAAAATATCCCCCCTACACCCCTATCCCCCTATACCCCTACACCCTAAAAAATAAGGAGTTTTCCATGACAGAGGCATTAATTGCAGCTTTGTTTGTATTCGTGTTGTCATCGTTCATCGGCTTTGAAGTTATCAACAAAATCCCCCCAACCTTACACACTCCCCTAATGTCAGGCTCAAATGCCATTTCGGGTATTGCTGTAATTGGGGCGATAGTAGCAGCCGGAGAAAGAAACACCAATTTATCAGTAATTCTCGGTTTGATTGCTGTGACTTTAGCCACAGTCAACGTTGTGGCTGGGTTTCTTGTGACTGACAGAATGTTGCAAATGTTCAAGAAGAAGGAGATTAAGGCGTGAGCGATTTTTTACCAACTGGGATTCAGCTGACGTATTTAGTTGCTGCGTCTTTATTTATCTTGGGTTTGAAAAAACTGGGTTCTCCTGCTACTGCACGCAACGGTAATGTGATTGCGGCGGTTGGGATGCTGCTGGCGATTGTCGCCACCATGCTAGACCAGCACGTATTGAATTATGAGATGATTTTGATAGGTTTAGCGATTGGTTCGGCAATTGGTGCGATCGCAGCCTACAAAGTCCAAATGACAGAAATGCCCCAAATGGTGGGCTTACTTAACGGTTTGGGCGGTGCGGCTTCGGCGTTAGTTGCTGTAGCTGAGTTCTGGCGGTTGTTGGATGCTGGCGCAGCTATCCCCCTAGATGTCAACATTTCCATGTTGTTGGATGTGTTAATTGGTGGTGTTACCTTCACAGGTAGTTTTCTCGCCTTCGCCAAATTACAAGGATTAATTAGCGGTTCACCAATTACCTTTCCGTTACAGCAACCATTTAACCTTTTGCTGCTGGGTGCTTATATAGCTGGTAGTGCCTACTTAATCATCACACCAGATAGCTTACCTGTATTTTTGGCAGTCGTTGGAGTTTCCCTCTTCTTGGGTGTGATGTTCGTCATCCCCATTGGTGGCGGCGATATGCCCGTAGTCATTTCGCTGTTAAACTCTTTATCAGGTGTTGCGGCGGCGGCGGCTGGTTTCGTGGTGATGAACAATATGTTAATCATCGCCGGTGCATTAGTGGGGGCTTCTGGTTTAATCCTCACCGAAATTATGTGTAAAGCCATGAACCGTTCCCTGTTTAGCGTGCTGTTCAGCGCGTTTGGTTCAGGGGGAAGTACGGCTGCTGGTGGTGCGGCTGCTGGTGCAACCGATCAAACCGTCCACAGCATCGATCCCGAAGAAGGGGCGATGATGTTAGGTTATGCTCGTTCTGTAGTGATTGTCCCTGGTTACGGGATGGCTGTAGCTCAAGCACAACATAGTGTGAGAGAATTGGCAGATCAACTAGAACGCATGGGTGTTGATGTTAAGTATGCCATTCACCCCGTTGCTGGAAGAATGCCGGGACACATGAATGTGTTGTTAGCTGAGGCGAATGTGCCATATACCCAGTTGTATGACATGGAAGATATTAACCCTCAGTTTGAACAAGCTGATGTAGCTTTGGTAATTGGGGCTAATGATGTAGTTAATCCGGCGGCGCGTAGTGATACCGCTAGTCCAATTTACGGGATGCCAATTTTGGAAGTAGATAGGGCGAAGCACACCATTGTTATTAAGCGCGGGATGAGTGCGGGTTTTGCTGGTGTAGATAATGAGTTATTCTACAAAGATAAAACCACTATGCTTTTTGGTAGTGCTAAAGATATGGTGTCGAAGTTAGTTTCGGAAGTGAAGCAACTTTAGATAGCTAAGAATCATTTATATGGTTTGCTTGCCTTGGGGGTGTGATGCTTCTGAGGCAAGTTTTTTTAAGATTGTTTCGCGCAAAGGCGCATTCGCGGAGCGTCCCGCAGGGAAGACGCAAAGGAAAGAAGTTTATAGAACCCATTTGGGATCTATGAAGTAGCTAACCGTTTGAGCATAAGTCTGACAAAACAGAGATGAATTTTAGTCGTCGCATTCGCCAAAGTTCTTTCAAAATTTTTGACCAAGCTTTTACAGCGTTCCATCCAAGCATTACTTCTTTCAATGACCCATCTGGCTTTAACTGGCACAAAACCAGACTTTCCTTTCAGGGATTTTTCCTTCTGGGATGGTTTGGGAGACAATTGAAATTGAATTTTACTCATGATTTGAGGATAAATCTTGACTAACTCGGAAACTAGAGTGTCAGGATGATAACCGTTGTCTAAAAGAATTGTCGTTTTAGGCAGTTCTACAGGTTTTGATTTGAAGAAGTCAATATGAATTGTCAACATTTCAATCAGGCCTTGGTCATCAGAAATATTCGCCTGGGTACAGTGAGTAAAAAAGGGAAAGCCGAGAATATCTACAGCTAGATGCCTTTTTATACCGTTTGTGGACTTATAAAAACAAAACCCCTTGGTTTCAATACTAGCGTTACAAGTATTTTTGACTGCTTGGGAATCGATCATGATCAAGGTAGTCCAAACAGGCTTTCTTCCTTCTTTTTCTCGGATACTTTGATGTAAAGTCTCCATGATATCCTCGATAAATCCATCACTTCGCCACTGCTTGTAATGCCAAAATACTGTGGAATAGGGGGGTAAATCCTTCGGTAAATCAGCCCAATTACAGCCATTTTTCAGCTGGTAAAAGATGCCGTCTAAAATTTGTCTTTTACTCCATGTAGGTGGACGAGTCAGCTTCTTTTTAGGTAATAATGGTTCAATAATTAACCACTCTTCATCTGTTAAACTGCTTAAATACATGAGTAATAAAAAATACTGTTATTTGAACAGTATACTAGATCCCAAATGGGTTCTATAGCTATAGCCTCGGTAACTTAGGACGCAAATTTTAGGATTTGTCGCTTGCTTATTTTCCTGATCAAAATGGCTACAGCTATATTGACTATTTTAGGTTCAGTTGTGACGACTTCAGCTTGAGAACACCAATATGCACCCATGTTGATTCCTGATAATTTTTGTAATGTGACTAGACATTTATGTTATGACCAATTATTTTTGACTTAACAAAGTTTATTTTTTAAGTATAAACACTTAAACATGAATAATTCAGATTTTTTTGATGATGCACTTCTAGAAAAAAGAATTGAGACTTTTTATGGATATGGTAATTATCAAGGAAAGTATTGGTTTATTGGCATGGAAGAAGCAGGAGGAGATTTTCAAGACGTTAATCACAGAATAAATATATGGGCGAACAGAGGAAAAAAGGAAATAGAGCTTCATCATTGGATATATGGCCAATATTCTCATATAGCTTATTTAAGAAGTAGACAAACTTATGAAGACTATTATCTTGATATGCGAATAAATCATATTGCTAACAGAATCAGAGAACATAAACCTAAAGGAGTTATTTTCTACGGTAAGTTATATGAATATTATTGGAGAAAAATCACTGAGAAGATAACCAGTAATGACTTTGAACTAACCTCGCAAGGTTTTTTAATTTGTAGAGATAGTCAAACTGTGTTTGTTATAGCTAAACATCCTGTGGCTTTTGGTGTAACTAATGAATATTTCTATAGCATTGGGAGAGCGATCGCTGCTAACCAAGCGTAAAAATAATCCTTTGCGTCTCTGCGCCTACTGCAAGCGGAACACCTGGCGGCGAAGGCATGAGACAAAAACAGCGATCGCTCATCAGTGACATGATATAAATTTAATCATGATAGACCACGATCGCCTGTTTAAAGAACTATTAACTACCTTCTTCTGGGAGTTCATCGATTTATTCTTCCCAGAGATAACCGCTTATCTGGAAAGGGACACTATCAGCTTCATTGATAAAGAAATATTTACCGATGTTACTGCTGGCGAAAAATATGAAACTGATTTAATAGTAAAAGCCAGATTTAGAGAGCAAGAATCGTTTTTATTAGTACATCTAGAACATCAAGCTTATTATCAAGAAGCATTTGATTTGCGGATGTATCGCTACTTTGCCAGATTGTACGAAAAATACGCCCTGCCAGTCTATCCTATTGCCTTATTTTCTTACGATCGCCCCAAAAAAGCCGAACCAAATTTTCATCAGGTAGCATTTCCCAATAAGCTGGTCTTGCAATTCAACTATGATGTTATTCAGTTAAATCGCTTGAATTGGCGAGAATACCTGCAACAACAAAATCCCGTAGCTAGTGCGCTGATGGCTAAAATGAACATAGCAACACAAGACCGTCCCAGAGTAAAATCTGAGTGTCTGCGTCTATTAGCTACATTGCAGTTAGATCCAGCAAGAATGCAGTTAATTTCTGGGTTTATTGACACTTACCTACGCCTAAATGCCCAAGAAACAGAAATTTTCCAGGCTGAAATTGCTCAATTTGAACCAACTCAACAAGAGGTAGTTATGCAAATCGTCACTAGTTGGATGGAGGAAGGAATACAACAAGGAGAATTGAAAGTAATCCAGCGTCAATTAACAAAACGAATTGGTGGAATTACCCCTGAATTACAAGAGCGAGTGCGGGGATTATCTTCAACTCAGTTAGAGGATTTAGCTGAAGCATTACTAGATTTTTCTACTGAAGATGATCTAGTAACTTGGTTGCAACAGCAGTAAGATTGTATTTCACCATGCGATCGCTCTCTTTATTAAGAGATACTTTATATTTAAGTCTTCATCGCCATAATCGTAGAAATCTTCTCCTTTTAAATCAGCAAAAACATTTAATTCACCATCTGGCGCATAGTCTGAAATAGCTGTGATTGCGGCTAGTGCTAATTGCTGTTTTTTCTCATCTTGAGTCAGTGATTGTTGTTCCTGAAGCACAAGTTTTAAAGCTGACTCGGCTATCATGAGGCGATCGCTTACACTCAAATTGGGGAGTGCTTGAAGAATTTCTGGAGTTTCCATAGTTAATTTATCGATTTATTATAATATTTGTCCTAATGAAATTGTAGTGTTGATAGTATGCGTTGGCGTACCTTACCATAGGTATCGCCTTTTTTTATTAAGGTGTAGCGGTTAGTTAAAACAAGCTTAGGTAAAGCCTAACCTAGCTATTGCCCCTCTAAATATCCACCATGCGATCGCTAACTCATCCTCATTGTTCGTAAGTATTTTTGCTTGGTGATAGTATGTGAGATAGCCGTATGATGAATTAGTATTTGTAAGTGCAGTAAGCAAAAGCCTTGCTTACAGGCATAAAATTGGCATCAAAATAAGGAATTTATACTTGTTTAACTGGCTGAAAAATTCTATGAATTCTCAGGAAAATAATCCGAAAGAAACTCCTGCATCGTCAAAATCATGGCGTAATTGGCAAGAAAATTTTACTCTAATTGCGATCGCTTTAGTTTTAGCACTGTTGATTCGGACTTTTATCGCTGAACCTCGTTACATCCCTTCCGAGTCAATGCTTCCTACTTTATATGAAGGCGATCGCCTAGTGATCGAAAAAGTCTCTTATCGGTTTCATCCACCAACATCTGGGGATATCGTCGTTTTTCAGCCACCCGCAGAATTGCAAAAACGGGGATACCCTAAAGACCAAGCCTTCATTAAGCGGGTTATTGGAAGACCTGGCGAAATAGTTAGCGTCGCTAATGGTAAAGTTTATCTCAATGGACAACCATTAACAGAAGACTATATAGCTGAACCCCCTAGCCAACCATTCCAACCAGTCAAAGTCCCACAAGACCAATTTTTCGTCATGGGAGACAACCGCAATAACAGTAACGATTCCCGCTACTGGGGCTTTTTACCTCAAGAAAATATCATTGGTCGCGCAGTGTTTCGCTTTTGGCCACCTGATCGAGTTGGAATAATTTAGAAGCTAGTACCGCAAAGCGGAAGTCAAAAGCCAAAAGTCAAAAGTCATAGACGTGAAAGCGGCTACTCTCCGAGTTCTCCGCAGGAGTACCCGGAGGGTAAGTCAAAATGAAGACAGCGTAAGAGTTTTGTTGATTTGGAATGGGTGGTTTATTTACGCCGCGCTGTACTAGGGAGATAAGGGAGAAGTTCTTTCCCAGTCCCCAGTCCCCAGTCCGTCCTAAAACCTCAAAAAATACATCAATTGCGCGATCGCTTCACCAGATAGTTCTAATCTACGCTGAAAATCAGCTAAATTACGGTAAAAACCAGATGATAGGCGATTTTGTACCACTGCTTGAGCTAGGGATATATCCATGAATGGGATTTGGACTAACTGTTCTACTGATGCAGTATTGGGATTAATTATATAAGTAGGATTAACTAGAGATTCGTGATCGTAATAACTAAAATTTAATAAAGGTTTTAATGGTTCTAATCGCAGTGTGGGCATTCCCAAGGCCGCAGCAATATCTTCAATGCAGTAAAATGTCACACCAGAACGGGAAAGTTCTACAAGCGATCGCGCTTGATGAATCGATAAACCCGGTAAGCGCAACCAATCATCAACAGTTGCTTGATTAGCATCAATGCGAATACCCAATTGCGCTGCTATCTGAATTTCTTCCCCAGACTGTAGCCGATAGTAGGGGTCATTCAGTAGTTTAGCTCTAAGCTTTTGTAACTTAGAATTCCAAGGTAGCCATTGCATAGTGCTGAGTGCTGAGTGCTGAGTGCTGAGTGCTGAGTGCTGAGTGCTGAGTTTTGAGTTTTGAGTTTTGAGTTTTGAGTTTTGAGTGCTGAGTAAAATACTATTCCCTAGTCTCTAGCCCAATCACCTGAAGTTTTTAAATTTTGAATTTTGAATTGATTAGTCTCCAATCCTATCAAGAAATCTGGTCAAGTAGATGGCGACGTTTTTGCTCAAACTCATACTCAGAAATCAATCCGTCTTGGCGCAAAGTATCTAACTCACGTAAAGCATCAGCGATCGCGCCTACTTGATTACCTACAGATTGTGAAGTTTTTACTGCTGACTTACCAAAATTAAAGTTGCGATCAAAAGCTTCCTCATCTTGAGCTAAGTACCAAACTCCCTCAATAGCACTAGCAACCTTGGGAATCGGTGTCCAAGATAGCAAAAGATACAAAAAACCCCACAAGGGCTGTCCTAAATAAAACTTGTGTAATCCAGAGATGCTGACTGTTCCAGCAAAGGCTAGAATAGCGGCAACGCTTCTACTTTTACGCTTAATTAACATATCTTCTCTTAATCCACGAGTACCACAATTTTGACCATTAGACAGCCATAGTAACAAAGCACCTGCATAAATACAGCATTACAAAATTCAGATTGACACGCAAATATAAATCTATTGTATTAACTATCATTTGCCAGTTCCCAGTATCCAATTCCTAATGCTATCTTGAAATTCTCATCTGCCAATCCAAAACGATGCCACAGAATACCCTCCCTACAGAATGGTTACAGCAACTATCAGATCCCTATGCCGTTTTGGGAATTGCTGTGACAGCAGATGAACGTCGCATTTTCCAGCGTTATCATGCTTTAGCAAAACTGTTACATCCAGATCACTATGCTAATAACAACGGTGTAGACCAAGAATTAGCCACAGCAATATTTACCCGTTTAATTAACCCAGCTTACGATGAGTTGAAACATCTACGAAAGCGTGCTGATATCATAACAACACTGCGGTTAGAAGCGATTACTTGGGGCAAAAGTGCTGTATCTGTGCAAAATCCTTTAATTGAGCAACTCAAGGGGATGTCTATCAAGGAAGCCACGTCATTCTATGAAGAAGCGATCGTCTCCTACACTACACTCCAATACCAATCGCTAACTCAATCCTATTGGATGATCCAAAAACTAAATGAATTTAATTTAGCCTACTTGTACCTCCATACAAACAACTCATTTATCCTTGAACCGCCTCATCCTGTTATTGCTGAAGCTAAATACCAGCCAGTTGTAGTTCAAGTAGACAAAACACAAAATCTTGCACCAACTGTCATCAATTATGCTCAACGTCATTATCAGCGAGCAATAGATTATTCAAAACAAGGTCACTGGTCATTAGCAGTCCGGGAACTGCGTGATGCCATCAAACTAGAACCTAGCAACAGTGATTACTATGCTTTGTTGGGAATAGTACATCTGCGACAGAATTATATCGGTATGGCCAAAGTCTATATTCGTCAGGCATTAAAGCTTAACCCTCAACACACACTAGCTGTAAAATATGCTAGCCATCTAAAAATTCCGCTTCACAACCAAATTGATCCTAAATCAGTAGCTAAGGCTTTAGGAATTGCAGTTTGGTTAAATAAATTCTTTGTCAAGGCAGAAGCTAACTTAAGTCAAGTGTTGAAATTTCGGTAAAAAACCGTACTTAAACCGTAGCTAGTTCTTGAATTGAGTCCCCTAGACTAAAATAAACATAGATAAAAGCAAAAACTATAAGCTACTGAGTGTCATGACTCAGTTGAATAGAGGCACATGGGATTCTTCGACTCTGATATAGTTCAGCAAGAAGCAAAGCAGTTGTTTGAAGACTATCAAGCACTGATTCAATTAGGTAACAGCTACGGTAAGTTTGACCGTGAGGGCAAAAAGCTGTTTATTGAGCAAATGGAAGCAATGATGGATCGCTATCGCGTCTTCATGAAGCGATTCGAGCTATCTGAGGACTTTATGGCACAAATGACCGTAGAGCAACTCAAAACTCAGCTAAATCAATTTGGTATCACCCCACAACAGATGTTTGATCAAATGCAGATGACTCTGGAACGGATGAAATCTGAGTTAGAAAAACAGTCGTAATGGGGCATGGGGAGATTAAATCAGTGAACAGTCAACAGTGAACAGTTATCAAGTGACTGATAACTGATTACTGATTACGGCCAATTACCAATCACTTTAATTTGCCTTGGGACGAGGAAACTGAGAAGGTGGCTTAAAGTTTTCCACTGGCACGCCTTTGAGTGCTTTAGTCATAAACTCCTTCCAAATGGGAGCAACCATACCACCACCAGTTGCACCACTAGCTAGTTGTCTGTTGTCGTCTCTACCCACCCAGACAGCAGTTGTTAACTGTGGTACAGTCCCTACAAACCAAATATCTTTTTCGGATGAAGTTGTACCTGTTTTGCCAGCAGATGGGCGATCTATCGCTGCACCTTTACCGGTACCATCGGTCATAACCGAGCGCATGACATCTATCGTAGCTGCTGAAGCCCAAGGATCTAAGACTCTCTGGGGTTTGGGCGTATTGTCCAATAATACATTGTTACTACTATCTGTAATCCGGGCAATAACCGTTGTTTGTGACTGCCAACCATAATTAGCAAAGGTAGCGTAGGCAGTAGCCATTTCTAGAGGTGTGACACCAATTGCACCCAAAGGTAAAGAGGTGACAGGTTCCATCGGACTGTTAATACCTAAAATGCGGCAAGTCTCTACAACTCTATTCATGCCTATGGTCTTGCCAATTTTAATCACGGGAATATTACGTGATTGAGCTAAGGCTGTGCGAATTGACATTGCTCCAGCAAAGCCGCCATCGTAGTTTCGGGGGTAGTACCAACCGCTACCATCTCGATAACTGACTGGAGAATCTATAACTGTACTGTCTGGTGCATATTTACCAGTAGCAAAGGCAGCATAATATACAAAAGGCTTAAAAGAAGATCCTGGCTGACGCTGCGCTTGTGTGGCGCGGTTAAATTCACTACTTTTTGGGTCTACGCCACCGACCAATGCTTTCACAAAATGTGTGCGCGGATCAATTGCTACCAGAGCAATTTGATTTCTGCTTAATCCTTGTCCCAGAAGTGTTTTATGCCACTTTTTGACAGTATCTTCTGCCATAGTTTGGAAGCTAGCATCAACTGTTGTTTGTACTCGCATTCCACCTTTGAGCAAGGCTTCACGCCCAAACTTTTTAGCCAATTCCTGTGCCACAGTATTGGTGATATATGGCAAGGCACTACCTTGGAATGACCTGATTCTGCCTAGTTTAATTTCTTCTTTGAGGGCATCATCATATTCTTGCTTGGTGATCCAGTTTAAGTCCAGCATTCTCCCCAAGACTTCTCTTTGTTTCTGTTTGGCCAACTTTAGACTCGCAAAGGGGCTAAACTCCTCTGGTGCTTGGATTAAACCCGCCATCATTGCTGATTCACCCAAAGTTAGGTTCTCAGATGACTTATTAAAATAACTACGTGCTGCTGTTTGCACGCCGTAATTATTATGACCCCAATATACTTGATTGAGGTACAGTTCTAAAATTTGATCTTTAGTAAGAATTTGCTCTAAGCGAATTGCTAGGACTCCCTCAGCTAATTTCCGGGTAAAAGCACGTTTTCGGCTCAAAAATAGGTTTTTTACCAACTGCATGGTAATAGTAGATCCACCTTCTTTGACACCGCCAGCCAACCAGTTAGTGACAACAGCACGCCCTACACCAGTAGGGTTAATGCCGTGGTGATAATAGAAATGACCATCTTCACTAGCCAGTACCGCCCGTTTGAGATTTGGGGAAATTTTATCTAAAGGTACAACTTCCCTGTTAGCTTCTCCGTGGACACTAGCTAACAGTTTTCCTTTAATGTCATAAATGTACGTCGTTTCTGTGGGTAAAAAGTTACGTAATTGTCTCACATCTGGCAAATTGCGGAAGCTGATAGCCAGGCCAACTAGCCCTCCGGCTACAATGGAACTTGCTAGCATCGTGATTGATAACAGAGTTCCGCCAGCTACCTGGCCGACTCCTTTTAAAAACTCAAAACCCGATGAAGTCCGACGTTGGGATTGCTTTTCTTCAAAAGTCCTAGACGACACGGCGATTTCACTTCCTCACTTGTAAATATTACTGTAATTGATTCTTTGCAGCAGGGCGGTTAATTTTTTGCAATTATATTAGTTTGGCAGATGAAATGGCGGACAATTTGGCCGTGAACATAACCAAGCTAACTTATAAAGTAAAAAGCGTAGTTAATAGCGAATCTCCTACTATGGCGGAAAATTTTTCTTGGCTAAAGCGTGGGATAGTGGAAGTATTCCCACAACCAACTGATACTGATCACGAAGTTGAAAGTTTAGAGAAACGCTTGGCGACTACGAACCGTCCTCTAAGGGTCAAGTTGGGAATTGATCCTACTGGTGCAGATATTCATCTTGGTCATAGCATACCAGTACGAAAACTGCGAGCATTTCAAGATGCTGGTCATACGGCAGTCCTAATTATTGGTGATTTTACGGCTCGCATCGGTGATCCAACTGGTAAATCTGAGGTGCGTCGCCAACTGACAGAGGCAGAGGTGATGCAAAATGCTCAAACTTACCTTGACCAAATGCGTCCTATTTTGGATTTTGACACACCAGGTAGATTAGAGGTGCGTTATAACTCTGAATGGCTCTCCCGGCTTGATTTAGGGAAAACTACGGAGTTACTAGCTACCATGACGGTGGGGCAGATGCTAGCCAAGGAAGGATTTGCAGAACGCTATAAGAAAGAGAATCCGATTTTTCTCCATGAGTTCCTCTACCCCTTGATGCAAGGTTATGATTCGGTGGCAGTGGAGGCAGATGTGGAATTAGGGGGAACTGATCAAAAGTTTAACATTGCTGTAGGTAGAGATTTACAGCGTCATTTTGGTCAAAAGCCACAGTTTGGGTTACTTCTACCAATTTTGATTGGTACTGATGGACAGCAAAAAATGTCCAAATCTTTGGGTAATTACGTCGGATTGTCGGAACACCCAGGACAAAAATATCAAAAGTTGCAAGGTGTACCAGATAATTTACTGGCACAGTATTTTGAGTTGTTGACAGACTTACCTTTAGATAAGCTACCGGAAAATCCTCGCGATCGCCAAATGTCATTAGCCTGGGAAGTCGTTAGACAATACCACGGTGAACAGGCGGCTAATGAAGCCAAGGAAGCAGCCAAAAGCGGCGGGAAAGAGGGTGCAGTTCCCGAATTTTCGTTAACCGATGTTGCCCAATTTCCTGTGAAATTAGCTTATTTACTGAATGCTAGTGGCTTGTGTAAAAGTAGCGGGGAAGGGAAACGGAAAATTCAAGAGGGTGGTGTACGCTTAGATGGCGATCGCATTACTGATGTTGATACCACTTTTGAGCAAGTGAGTGATTTACAGGGTAAAGTTTTGCAAGTTGGTAAAAATAAGTTTGTCCGCTTAGTACCCTAAAGGGGAATGGGGAATTGGGAATGGGGAATGGGAAAGAACAGCGAATTATTGTCCCTTTAGATGTGGCGGATGAAAAAAGTGCGATCGCTCTCATCGATAGGCTAGAAGCAGTTAGTTTCTGGAAGGTTGGCTTAGAATTATTCACCAGTGTGGGGCCAAAAATTCTGGAAGTGCTGAAATCTAGGGATAAGCAGATATTTCTAGATTTAAAGTTTCACGACATCCCCAACACTATGGCGGGGGCTTGCCGGGCTGCGGCTGGTTATGGGGTGGATTTGCTGACTATTCATGCTACGGCGGGGAGAAATGCCCTGAAAGCCGCTACGGAGGCAGTAAAAGAGGGGGCTGAACAAGCGGGAGTCAAACCACCTAAATTGATTGCTGTGACACTGCTGACGAGTATTTCTACTAGGCAGTTGGCTTTTGATTTAAAAATCCCCCTAGAGTTGCCAGAATATGGCTTAGAAATGGCATTGATGGCTAAAGAATCAGGGTTAGATGGGGCAGTTTGCTCACCCCAAGAAGTAGCGCAGTTACGGCAAACGTGCGGCGATGACTTTCTTTTCGTGTGTCCAGGGGTGCGCCCCACATGGGCAGAAGCGGGAGATCAAAAGCGATCGCTTACCCCTTCCCAAGCTATCCAAGCTGGTGCAGATTACCTAGTAATTGGTCGTCCCATCACTGCGGCAGCTGAACCTGAGTTAGCTTGGCAACGAATTACCCAAGAGTTAACGACAGCATGAAAGCATTAATCCAGAAGCATAATTATCGCTCGTGGCTGTTAACTTGCAGTTTATGGTTGGTAGTAATGAATGGCTGGGATAACGCAGCATTGGCTCAGGCAATTTCCCCCAAACCGTCTTTACAAAGCCAGAGGGGGGAGAAGTCTTTTTGTGTTGCAAAAGATTTGTCAACATTAACTACTCATCTATTGCGAGATTTACCTGGCTATGCCAATCGTGCTAGTCAACGTGGCCGCCGTCTGCGTAGAAGTAGTGATGTTTATAGTTATATATTAGTAGCAGGCAAACCGGAATTTCAGCCTTTGCCACTGCAACCCATAGATCAAAACAAAAGCACTAATCAAAATATTAAGCAAGTATTTTTTACTACTTTAAAAAGGCAGTACATAAATAAAACAGTAGTCGAATTACAAGAATTTCACTGGGTACTATTGACACCAACTCAAGATAGTTGGCGATTAGTAATGATGTTTACTCAAACCGCTTCTTATCCCAAAGGACAGCCGCCATCACCACCACGAGATAGCAGCAACGGTACAATTGCCCAAGGTATCAAAGCTTGGCTGAGAGATTGTCAAGCAGGAAGTTTGCGTAGTTCCCAGCGTTAAATCAGTTATTAGTTATTAGGGAACACCAAAAAATAAATTATCCGCAATTGATGGTTGGGTAGGGTGCGTCAGTATGAATAATTTCTGAGTATAGTTAGGTTCTATCGCACTGACGCACCCTACAATTTGGATATTTTTTTATCTGGAAGTCCCTTCGTTAAAATCATCTAGCTAAAATCAAATCAAGCCCGAAAAGTCCTGTCTTTCAAAGAAAATGATAGCCGTCCCCCAGCAACCCCAAAAAATGACTGTTGAGGAATATCTGATATGGGAAACTCAACAGGATATTCGTTATGAATACGTCAATGGTGAAGTCTTTGCTATGACAGGCGGCACAATTCCCCATAATGATATTACACTTAACCTTTACGCAGCTTTACGCCCTCATCTACGCTCTAGAGGTTGTCGGGTAAATGTGTCAGATGTGAAAGTACAAGTAACACCAGAAAGTCCTTACTATTATCCTGATGTTATTGTCAGTTGCAACGAGCAAGACCTCAACGCCCGTAAGTTTATTAGATATCCTCAGCTAATTGTTGAAGTTCTCTCTCCAGGTACAAGTGCTAGAGATAGAGGTGAAAAATTTTCTGCTTATTTGAAAATGCCGACTTTGCAAGAGTATGTATTAATTGACTCGGAAAAAATTTCCGTTGAGCGTTATTTGCGGGGAGAGGGTAGAATGTGGCTTTACTATCCTTACACAGAGGGAGATATCATCACTCTATCCAGCGTTGAATTTCAGTGTCCTATTGAACTCCTGTATGAAGGTGTTGTGTTTGGTAGCGAAGAATGATTATATAGCAGGTACGCGATCGCCACAATTGCCACAATTATTTAAATATTGCTACCACTGTTGCCCGTAATTTCATCATACTTGGAGCGTACCGTCTGGATATCCTGCCACATCAACCATTTAGGCTTACCTTTTTCTTTGGAAGGGTTACGCAATAAGTAAGATGGGTGAAAAATAGGCATACAGAAACGCCCTTCCCACTCTAGCCACTGACCACGAATTTTAGTAATTCCTCGTTTATCGCCGGTGATACCTTTAACTGCTGTTGCACCTGTTAACAAAATAATCTTGGGGTCAACAAGGCGGATTTGTTCTAATAAATAGGGTAAACAAGCCGCCATTTCGTCGGGAGTCGGCACTCGGTTACTCGGTGGACGGCATTTATTTATATTACCGATATATACATCATGTTCAGTAGTTAGATTAACTGATGCCAAGATTTTTTCTAACAACTGCCCTGACCTACCGACAAAGGGTAAACCTGTTTCGTCTTCGCTTTGACCTGGTGCTTCTCCGATAATCATAATTGGTGCTTTGAGGTTTCCCCGTCCAACTACGGCATGGGTACGGGTATTACCTAATTCACAGCGATGGCACTGATTGCAATGCTGTGCCAACTCCGTCATATTGGGATAAGTTCCAGGTGGAATGGGAATTTTTGGATCTTTGGGAATCAGCTCTTTTTGGTTAAAATTGGGTTCTTCATTAAAGAGGCTGAGTTGGATTTCGCTGCTCATGAAAATCTGGGTAATGGAGTCAGCACCAGCAAACTTGTCTAAATTTAAATATAGCTATAGTTGTTTAGAAATATTTCTCAGACAAATACTGTTACTGAATACTAAAATTGACTAGACTTTCTATTGTATCAGCGAATTCAAGGCGTGATGCAGCAAAGGAAAGTTAACTGACAATTGAAAAAAAAAATATCACCTGTCACCTGTCACCTGTCACCTGTCACCTCTCCCCCATCCCTTGCTGGTATTGCATAGCCTTAGCATAATCACCCAAGGCATAGCAAGCAATTTTTAAGCTAGCAAGTGCTTGTTCTTCAATGCGACGGTCTTTAAGAGTTCTAGCTAATAACAAGCGGGCTTCATAGTATGTAATTGCTCTGCTATGGTTGCCTAAAGCTTCGCAAGCAACGCCTAAACTACCAAGGGACTGTTCTTCACTACGCTGATCTTTGAGGTGTCTGGCTAACTGCAAACGCTTTTCATAATACTTAATTGCTTTGGCGTAGTCGCCTATTGCATAACACGCATTACCCAAATTTTTTAGCACTTGAGTAGCACTGCGGGGATTATTCAGGGAAATGGCTACTTTGACACATTTTTCATAATAGGCGATCGCTTTTGGGTAGTTGTCCAAACCATACCAAGCATTACCTAAGTTTTTGAGAACTTGCTCTATGCCCCAATTATCTTGCATTGCCTGTACAATTTCTAAACTTTGCTCCTGATACTCAATTGCCTTGATAAAATTGCCAGAAGCTTTATACACCAATCCCAAATTATTTAAAGCCGCAACTTGACTGCGTTTATCTTGTATCTGCTGAGTTAATTTCAGACACTCTTCTAAAAATTCAATCGCTTTATTGTAATTGTTAAGATGACGGTAAGCATTCCCCAAATGAGAAAGCACTTGTATCCGTACTGATGGATCTGAGGTATCTTTTAAAGATAAACATTGTTGAGAGTAAGTTATAGTGTTTTGATAGTCTCCAGAAGTGTAGGTTATTAATGCCAACAAAGAAAGTACTTGCTCTTGTTGTGCATCACCAGTCCGTTGAAACATCTCTAGAGATTGTTTTAAATATTTGATGGCTGTGATCAAATCTCCTGCTTTCTGCTGCTGAATCCCTTGCCTCATTAGGTGGGATGCTGCGGATAATTTGTTGTCACTCTCTTGCGTAAGCAGTAATTCTTCTGGCGAACCTTGCTCAAATTCATAGGTAATTGTGTTGCGTTTGACTGGTTTGAGGTATTTCGCAACTTCCACAGGAACGGTATTTTTGGTGCTGTTATTATGTTCCCCTTGTGACATTGACCAATTCCTGCTAACTGTGGTGATACGTATATTGTTCCCAAAAATCTAGTCACTTATGTCAGTAGTCATATAGTCAAGTAAATAGAAAAATTAGCTATGCACAGACAATTAGAACCGGAAGTAATGGATAGCTGGGAGGAAGCTATCGAATATGATGCTATGGATTTTACAGAGGTGAATACTACCTTTGTAGAAGAAGTAGTTACTCTGGGAATACAATCAGAAGGGTTGGTGCTGGATGCTGGTACTGGTACTGGTCGGATTCCAGTTTTGATGTGTCAAATGCGTCCTCAGTGGCGAGTTATCGCTATTGATATGGCTAAAAATATGCTGCAACTTGCTGCATACCATGTTCAGCAGTCTGGGCTGCAAGAAAAAATTTCCTTGGAATTGGTGGATGCAAAAAATTTACCTTATGAGGATGGTAGCTTTGATTTAGTTGTTTCTAATAGCCTTGTCCATCATTTACCCAATCCATTACCGTTCTTTAGGGAATTGAAGCGTGTTTTGAAACCTCAAGGTGCGATTTTCTTACGGGATTTAGTCCGTCCACAGGATGTAATGACAACGAATGCTTTAGTTGAAAGTATTGGGAAGGAATACGACGACCACCAAAAGAAATTATTTCGTGATTCTCTGCTAGCAGCACTGACAATAGATGAAGTGAATGAATTGATTGTAGCAGCAGATTTAGTTGGATTGCAGGTTTATCAATCAAGCGATCGCCATTGGACGGCTAAACGCAGTTGAACTTTACCACCTTCGCGTCTATGACTTCTGCGTAACGGTACTAGCTGGTGAATAAATTGGGCTGTCTCTGATTTCTCAGAATCAATCCAACTACAATAAAGCTAACTTCACCAGCTTAATTTAGACGGGTTCATCTGTTCATGGGTGTGTTTGTACTCCACACTAATTCAAACTCTGCTTTAGTAATGCCAAATTCCTGTAAATCCTTCTTTTCTAAAGGTTTATCGCTTAACATTCCATAATTATCGGCAAAATGGTTGTCGTCATAAAACAAAACGTTACCATTTTCGTAAACCTCTATCTGTCTGGTAGGACATAAATCATTCCCTACTAACGTTAATTCGATAAAGTAGGTACTAGTACCCCAAGTGTCAAAGTCACCACCAAGGGATTCATCCCAAAACCACTTACAATATTTCTTTTCTTTGATCGATACAGACATAATCTCTTTACTCCTACAAAAGGCTACTTGCAAGATATTCTATAAGAATATAATTGGTATGGATCTAAGTGAGTATCTTTAGATAAGATTAAAAGTTAACTACAGTCACTGATATGCTGCTGAGAACAGTTGGCTTAAGAAGCTGACTGGCTATCAATTAATAGATTTTAATTTTACACGCTGAGATGGCTTTCTTTATTGTAACAATTTTAATCGTTAGCAAGACTCAGCATTAACAATATAAAAATTAAAATGAAATTTTCCATCAAATTTACTGTGAAGTTAGATTCATTTTTCCATAACAACTATAGTTAAATTGAATAACAATGCTATGCTGCGGTTTCATTTGTCTTCTTATCCCAGATTATCTAAGTCTGTGAGAGCATTTTGAATGAAACGCAAGCATAGATTAATGTGGTTAATTTTAGCGATCGCCTTGATATTGACCAGTATAATTCCGGTGAGGATGGCGATCGCTTTTCGTCAATCCCCCCTACCACAGGCTATATTTGTGTTGGGTGGTGCGGCTGAGAGGATGCGGTTTGCCGCACAATTTTGGCAATCTCACCAGAATTTAGATATTTGGGTTTCTGATTTTGCTTGGAATTTAGATGTTAATCGCCAAATTTTTCTACAGTATGGTATTCCCGAAGCGAAGTTGCATTTGGATGGAAGAGCAACGGATACGGTAACTAATTTCACGACTTTGGCAGAAGATTTTGCTGCCCAGAGGTTACAGCATATATATTTGATTACGTCTGATTATCATATACGCAGGGCGCAGGCGATCGCAACCATAGTTTTGGGTAGTCAGGGAACTGTAGTTACACCCGTGACTATAGCGTCTCAAAATCAGCCATCAGAATCATTGGTAAGAGTATTAAGAGATGGAGGGCGATCGTTTTTATGGATTGCGACTGGGCGCAGTGCTGCTAGATTTAACTCTCGTTTGAAATAATCTCTTTGATTTACCAACCTGTAATTTTTAGAAATCTACACCTAAATAGCTGATATCCGTAGCCAGAAAAGTGAGCAATTGGCATGGTTAGCAAGGTAACTCCACAGAAAAACCACAGACTGAAATAAGAAGGAAGTTCTTCACTACCCCGCCATAACTCTGTAGTAAAGCTTTTACTAAATTTTAGAGTTGTGCGTAAACTTTCCCCGAATATAAAAAGTAAGCCACTCAAAATCAACGCTTCTGTATGTAGAGATAAATGAGGAACGATAAAATCAGTCAGCGATAACAACAGTGTGGCTGATATAAATAAAAATGGTAGTTTTCCTCTCAGTTGCAGTTGCTTTGTGTGTTTAATAGTAGTTAAGTAACGTCCTCTGCCGTACTTGAAGTATTGAATAAAAATAGATTTCCAGGTTTTTCTGGGATAGTACCATACACGAATATTTGAGCTAATATAAATAGCTTGTGGATTCTTATTCAGTAATTTTTGATTTAATTCAGCGTCTTGGTTAGTAATTTGTGAAATATCAAAACCAGAAGCATCGCGCAATTCTTTCGTCCAAAAACATCCTAAATACACTGTGTCAGCATATCCGTTGTAATTGGGATTTCTATATTTAGCTCCGCCACTGCCTAAAAAGCTTTTAGAAGCTAATGCAACCCCTGCCTGAAAGGGAGTTTTAGCCACAAATCTTTGTGCGCCCCCCACATTCAGAGCTTTAGACCCTAATAATGCTTCTACACATCGCTCTATATAGTCTGGTGCATAATCAGAGTGAGCATCAGCTCTGAGAAATATATCACCAGTGCATTCTTGCAAGATAAGATTTAAACCAGCAGATTGAACTTTTAACGGATTGTGTAGCAGCTTGACTCTAGAATCCTTTAAGGAAAGTTCTTTAACAATGTCTTGAGTCCTATCAGTGCTGCCACCATCAGCCACAATTACTTCAATTAGTTTTGGATATTTAGTTGTTAAGAATTCTGTGATGATGTACTCTATGTTACCAGCTTCATTGTACGAGGGAATGGCTAATGAAATAGTAGGTAGTGAATTCAAAAAAAATTGATTTAACATAGCTAATTTAAGATGTAATTTTCATTGATTCAACTGGAAAATATCAATTAATTCGTAGATTTGAAGCTGTTGATATGTTGACTTTTTCTAAGCTAATTATCACTGTTAGAAGTGGTTACAGATTTAGGATCTTGTAGGAAAATTAAAAACATCAACCAACCTGTTGGTAGTGATGCCACACAATTGAAATACAATATAAATAGAGATAAGCCTAAGCAAGCCCAGGCATATTTCGTAACCTCACGGTTAATTCTAAATCTTCTGATAATAGCAATGATAAATATCGTTGAGAGAGAAATTAACCCAATAAAACCCATATCAAAAGCTAGCAAAGCGGCATAAGCATATGGTTTTGAGTTACGGAAGCCATTATATATAAAAAACTTAATTTCCGAGGGATTAAATCCAGATTTTTCTAGAGCATCTAAGAAATTAGTTCCCCAAGACCCAATTCCAGAACCAAACCCATATGTATCAACTGCGTTAAAATATCCAACATATACGCTGATTGATCGCTGGCTACCAAGGTTATTCGTTAACTCTAAAACATCAGACAGGCCAATTTTTTTTTGCTGGTGCAAAGATGAGAATGCTGAAAGTAAATCGGCTATCCTTGAATTTGGCAGTAAGTTAATAATAATATTTGGTAATAACCAGAATATTATGAATGAAGTTAATATTAATAAAGATACCCAGACAAATTTTTTTAGTTTTTGGGATGAATTTTTAGATTTAAATAAATTTAATATATTTTGATATAAATATATTAAATTATAAAATATATAAAATATTATAAATAAACTAAAAATACTAGCTGAACGATTTAAAAAAGCCATAATAATGCAGGCAAGAAGCATTAATTTAAATTCATTTTTATGTATTTTGTGTATTTTATAAATAAAAATACTAAATGCAAACATTAAGATAATAATGAAAGAAGCATATGAAGGTTCTGGAGCGAATCCAGCTACACCTCTTGAACCTCCCAATGATTCATCTGAAAATCTTGAGATTATAGAAGATAAAATAGAAGAGACACCAGTTGCTGATAAAACAAATGGAAAATACTGTTGTAAAATGCTGATAAAAAACCAAGAATATATAGAAAACCTTAAACAATTAACTGAGAGTAGAGTCAGGTTATTAAAAAGTGCAAGAAATATAATTAATGGAGTTAAAAATATAAAAGTTGATTCCAAAATATGAGAAATTGTAACTTCACTATACGGATTTATGAAGTTTTTAATTAAGGCAATACACAAGTATATAAAAATAATTATTAAATACCAAAGCACGTATAATTCAGGTATTTTTTTTCTTCTAAAAGCTATTAAATACATACCAGCAAAAAATGTTGCAAATGGTTGGACTTCAGCAGTTATAAATGGAATAAATTTAATAAATGGAAAAAAAGAAAGTAGGAAAACTGCATTGAGTAAAAAATTTTTATTTAAAAATGTCATGGTATTTTTATGTCTAAAAATAGATGTTATTTAATTCGCCTTTTTAAGCGAAAATAGATAATTTCTTGGAGAATGTCATTTAATAAAAAAGCTACAATGATTTTTGGAATGAAGCGTAATAGAGTTTTTAGCTTATTTTGTTGAAATTTAAAATGTTCGAACATTCTCGGTATTAAATATTTACTTGATGTTGAAACACCACCAAATCTGCTTATTGATACTATTTGATTGGTTGTATTGATAGCATCATAACGACTCCATAACTCAGTATCACCACAGTATTTATATTTAGGATTAAATATGTTTTTTTCAAAATCATTTCGTTTCATAAATAATGATTGATGAGGTAAATTTTTTTTTTGCATTTTGACATATATTAGTCCATCTACAAAATTGCTAAAAAATAAATTTTGCCCGCATATAGAAGTTTTTGGAAACTGAAGATTGAGAGATTCAATAATTTTATCGTTAAAGAAAATATCTCCAACGTTCATGAAATTTACAAATTCTCCTAAAGCACACATCAAGCCTTTATTCATAGCATCATATATATTTAAATCAGGTTCGCTTATCCAATAATCAATGTAATATTCATACTTTTTTATAAAATCAACTGTTTTATCTGTAGAACCACCATCAATAATAATATATTCTATATTTTTATACGACTGATTAATAACTGATTGAATAGTTTGTTCTATATATTTTTCTCCATTAAACACAACTGTAATTATAGAAATTAAAGGTTTATTTCTAGTAGAGTGTTTGTATAATCCATGCTTACGTAATCCTCCTTCACCTTGGCGATTAGGTCTATCAGTTAATAGTAATACAGTCCTAATCTGACTATTATGTTGGTTAATAATTACTGGTGTATAGTTAAACAAGAATAGTTCTTCAGAATCTTTGTGTTCAGCCTTATGTAATTGATGTTCAAAGGGATGCTTAAAAGGCAATTGTAAATATAGATGCCATATACTCTGCCAGTAGCAACCAATAAAGAAACGGGTTTCGACTCTTTCAAGTCTCTGTTTCTCATGAATTGGCATAAAATAATCACATATATAAATAATAATTTTATGCTTACAAGGAATACCTCTAACCTTCTTTTGTAAAAGAATAGTTTCATTCCATCCGTGATCTACCAGATTTTGGTTGAATATGGAGTGAGACCAAGCGTAACGAATATCAATATCATATATTTCATTAGTTTCACTTAGGCAAGTTAAAGAAGCTAAACCATGCCAACCCAGCATATCATCAGTTTTATGCTGTTCTACCTTGATAATTTCAAATAATTTGCTTGGTAATTTTATGTTATTGAGAAAATTTAAATACGGCTCAATTTCTAATAAACTTTTAAAAATTTTCACTTTTTTATTTATAACTCTTGTTTGCTTATAAAGATATTAATATAAATATCCCTAGTTATAATTCTAAAATTGTAATTCAATTAATGTAGACATTTATGATAATTCAACTGTTGATTTTTTAAAAGATTAACTTCTACAATTTCTTGATATACAGATAAATATTTTTTTGCTTGTAATTCTAGTGTGAATTTATTTATAACTGTATCACGAGCATTATCACAAAGTTTTTGATGTCGTTCTTGATCTTCTATTACCCAGGCAATTCCATTTGCCAAGTCATCAGAACTAAAGCATTTTGCTCGATATCCATTGTGTTGATGTTCAACTATATCTTTAAGACCTGTTGAATCAAAAGAAACTACTGGTGTACCACAAGCCAAGGATTCCATCGCTGTTTTACCAAATGCCTCCTCAATCGAAGGTGTGACAGTTACATCGGCAGCAGCATAGGTTAAAGCCAGAGTTGTATCATCGTGTAGCCTGCCTAAATAATTAGCTTTCATGCCTAAATCTAGTGCTTCTTTTGGTTGACTTGAACCAAAAACAACTATTTCTGATATTTCATTAAAGCCTTTATTAGATAGACTTCTTAAAGCTTGTATTAAATATTGATATCCTTTTCTCTCATCTATTACTGCATTAATAGCACCAAAGAGAATAATTTTTTTATCTAAAGGTAAATTGAGTATTTCTCTAGCAGTTTTTTTGTTAATAGTTTTAAATTTTAACTCATCTAGTGCGTTAGGAATTACTTCAATTCTTTTATTTTTGAAAAGACTACTTTTTTTAGCACATTCTGCCAACCACTGGCTTATAGCAACAATTGTTATATCTAAATGTACCCAATTTTTCTGTTTACTTTGCCAAAGGTGCCTGGAAATATCATTTTCTTGATTAGATCCTAGTTGTGGACAAGCTCCACAATTAAGTGTGTATTTTTCACAAGTGCCAGAATAATGACATCCTCCCGTAAAGCCCCACTGATCTCGTAATGTCCATACAATAGGTTTTCCGAAGGTATTAAAACTTTGGGGGTTTAAAAATCCACCACAAATCCAATGTAGGTTAATGATATCTGGATTTATTTTTTTAATTTGATTATTGGTGTTTGTGGATAACCAAGAGGGAGAAAATGTTGTATTTATTCTGTCTTTGTAAAAAAGCGTTGGTATACTATCTATAGTAGGTTTACATAAATTTATACCTTTTTGAATTTTGGATTCTGCTCCTATAACAGTAAAGTCATTACTCTTTTTTTGTGCAACAAGCATAGTTGAATCAGCACCAGCTTTAATTAATGCTTGATGAAGCCAGTATGCTCCACGAGCCGCACCACCATCAATATCATTTGTACTAAGATGTAAAATTTTCATTCTATAAATTATCAAATTTATTCAAGTTATTTACTATGGCTTAAGAAGATATTTTTTATGATTTTTTTATTTAAACACCAAGTTCTTTTGCAACTTCATTCCACATTTGGTTGCTTAAAATTTTTTGTCTCTGAGAAGCAAACTCTATCTTTTTAACTATCTTATTTCTTGTGGACTCATCAAGTAATAAATCTATTTTTTGCAGGTTTTTAGAAACATTTTCATTGATATTAATAAGCAATTCGGAACAATTATAATCTTGAAATAACATTTGATATTTATGACTCCATCCTGTTCCTATACAGGGTATTCCTTGAGAGAGCGAACTAACTAGTCCATGAAAACGCGAACCTATCATAAAATTGCATTTGCCTATAATCCCTTTCAGAAATAGAGGGTTTTCTTCTTTAACTATAGGCAATTCATAGTTAAATTGTAACTCTTCAGCAAGTTGAGCATCATATACTTCATGAATTAGTATGAACGGTTCTAATCCTTTTTCTAGTAA
This sequence comes from Anabaena sp. CCY 9402-a, assembly GCF_963920945.1. Classification (NCBI taxonomy): domain Bacteria; kingdom Bacillati; phylum Cyanobacteriota; class Cyanophyceae; order Nostocales; family Nostocaceae; genus Anabaena; species Anabaena sp. CCY 9402-a. The sequence continues at coordinate 38,474 of NZ_CAWUDL010000015.1, read as the reverse complement.
GTATTGTATAGATAACTTTAAAAATGATATGTAATTATTACCTAGCTCAGTGGAGGTTTTATCAATCATTCGACAGTTGGGAACTATACAAGGTTTATTAATTAATTTATCTATATATAATGGCTCAATTCCTGAAACTAAATTTGTGAAATCAGGAGCTATTTTGACCCGTTCTGTAGGAATTGATAATTGACTGACATAATCATATGATATTTGATCTCTAGGAAATATCAAGTCAACATTTTCAATGATTTTAGTAAATGCTTTTTTAATTTTATTGCTCGTAAATGGGCCGAATGCCTGAGGCAATAATATAATTTTTTTACCTTGTTTTTTCCATCGAAAAAACTTTTCAGAAACTGATTCAGTTACAGCAGATCCCCATTGTTCTGAAAAGGCTAATCCAGACGCATCTATTACAACGTCAATCTCTGATTCTAGAAGAATATTATAGTTTTTCCGAATACTTTTTGGTGTCAAACCTCCGATAATGTTTAAACCAGTACCAGCGAAAGGTATTTTATTAGACTTTAGCCAAAAAAAATGACCAATCCCAGCTTGTTTTCTCTGTTCAAAACTACCAAATTTTAATTCTAAATAACAATTATAATTCCACTGATCTGCCTGCTGCTTTACAGCATATAGCATTAATTCAGATCCTTTATTATTAAAATTAACACCATGTATTAAAAAGTTCATGATTAGTTATATATCCTAATTTGGTTTAAAGACTTTTTTTGAAAGTAAGAAACCATTCCACAAGATTGAAGACAGCCTAAAGAAATTAACATAATTATGCGTTGATTAAAATAATTAATGTACATTTCCGTTTCTTATATTTCTTATTGGTGCAAGCAATGCCTTCGTCATCATACAAGCCATTTCCCAAGTTTTGGGGTGAAAAAACAGTGCAAAATAAGAAGCCGTAGCGTAAGCTAGTACCGTAGCAATTGCAGCACCTACGCCGCCTAGTTGGGGAATTAATATGAAGTTGAGTAGGATGTTTATAACTGCACCAGAGGCATGAGTAACGAAGGAAAATATAAACATATTTTCTACAATTAGCCATTTACTGAGGAGAGCGCGCATAAATATAAATACTGATGCCCAAATATGGATAGAAAGAATTAATCCAGCTTCTTCATAAGCATTACCGTATAGTAATTTAATCACTGGTGTCCCCAGAAATGTAATAGGGATGGCAAGTACAAGTGCAGTATATACTAACAAGTCATAAATTTTCTGAAGCTTAGTATAATAAATTTCTCTTTCTTGCTCTCGAATTTTTACTAAGGAAGGAAAAAGGGAAGCAACAATAGCAGTTGGAATAAAATACCAAACTTCTGATAATCTAACAGCAACTGAATATATTCCTACTGAGGCAACTGTAGTCATTTGCGCCAGCATTATTTGATCTATCTTTAGATAAATTACTGCTCCGAAACTAGAGATAATTAAAAGCCATGACTGAGATAGGAGAATTTTAGCCTGAACAAAATTAAATTTCCAATTTAATAATTTGTTTTTGCAATATTGATAAGCAACAACCAGAAAAATACTATTAATTAGCGGTTTGATTGCCAAGGTAATAGCAAATGTAATTAGAGGAGCTTTAATTAAGACTAGCGTTAAGTTTAAACCGTAAAAAATTAATAATGCGGAACTATTGGCAATAACCACATATTTAGATAAAACCTTGGATTCAAACCAAAAATCTATAATTTGGAAAGGATCAAAAAAGTTACCAATTAATAAAAAAAGAATAAGTAATTGTACATTTAAGTCATTGGGACGCAAGAATCTTATAAAAATTAAAGCAATAACAAGAGTTAATAAAGCTCCAAATAATCTTAAGAGAAAAGCAGTTCCAAGAATCTCATCTTTAATTTCTGGTTTTTTGACAATATCACGAGTGAGTATACCGTTCAGTCCTAATTGTGTAAAAGGGGAGAACATACCTAGAAAAGCTGCTGCAAAATTATAGATTCCAAATTGTTCTGTTCCTAGGTATCTAGCTAATAATACTCCTATAAATAAGGCTAATAAAAGGTGTAACCCCCGTTCACAAAAAAGCCAAATTGTGTTGCTAATTAGTTTTTGTAATTCCGGATTTATATCTAATCTTTTTTGAATATTTTTTAGGGAAAGTTCAGCTAACTTGTTTGGTGATTGCCACAAGGTGTTATCTCCTAAGCCATTTGCAAAAAGTAAGACTGTCTACAAGCTACTTAAAGCTAGATAGGTTATTAGTTATTAGTCATTAGGCATCATGAATCAACTGTATTAACTTCATTTAATGCCCATGACTTTACACAATCTAAATATTGAAGCACCTCAGAGATAACACTGATTTATCTTAACTGTGAACCAATCAAAGCAGTCGTAAACCAGTAATCTTACTCAAGCCAGACTTCATCTTATCTTTATTGCGAGAATGCTTTTCTCCAGAATTGGAGTAGTAGTAATCGTAGTAATTATGACGATAATGGTCACTCTCAACACCATTCACTACCATTCCCAAAACGCCTGCTCGTGAATGTTCTAGCAAATCCTTAGTAGCCTTAGCAGCCGCAGAATTAACTACACCTGGTCTAGCCACCAACAACATACCATCAGCCAAATTACTAACTATCATGGCATCAGCTAACATACTCATCGGTGGTGTATCTATAATGATGTAATCATAATCTTCCTTAGCTTGGGCAATTAAACTAGCCATACGCTGGGAATCTAGCAAGACAACTGGGTTAGGCGGAATTGTCCCAGCCGTCAATAAATCTAGATTAACCACTACTTCTTTAGTCGTTTTAGCAAACTCGGACTGTCCCACCAAAACATTACTCAAACCCATCATATTGGGTATTTGCCAAACTTCATGTTGATGGGGACGACGCATATCTGCATCAATTAATAGCACGCGCTTACCCATCTGGGCGGTAGCTACCGCTAAGTTAGCCGCAATAAAAGACTTCCCCTCACCCATCACAGAACTGCTGACGACAATCACCTTCAATTCTTTATCAGAAAGGGTGAAACCTAAATTAATTTGCAGCATCTCAAAAGCCGCATTCACTGAAGAATAGGGGTTATTGAGTACAGGTAACTCTGTCGATTTTTCACCATTAGCCAATCTCGCTTTTTGGTCAAAAACAGGAATTGTACCCAACAAGGGATAATTGAGTAAGCGTTTGGCTTCTTCTGCGGTCTTCACAGACTTGTCCACAGATTCTAGTAATAAGGCAATTCCCAAAGCTGCGAAAATACCTAAAAATCCTCCCAAAGCTAAATTCAAAGCGATACGCGGAGAAATAGGCTTCTTAGGCAACAAAGCCTCAGAAATCACCCTAGCATTACCAACATTCTGGTTTTCCACCACCTGAACATCTTGCAAACGTTTCAGCATTTGTTCATAGCTGGTGCGTGCTACCTGTAACTGTCGCTCTAGACGTAACTGTGTTTGTTCCAGTCTGGGTAAACTTCTCATTCGTGCTTGGTAAAGCACAAAGGCTTTCATCAAGACACCAACTTGGTTTTCCAGCCCTAACCGTTGTACCTCTATCTGTACCAAATCAGTAGTTAGAGTCTGCTGAAGTTGTCCAACTTGTAAATCCTGCTCTTCTACCGATTCATCAATACCAACAGTTTGGGAAACTCGTCGCTCCAAATGCTGTCTGAGAGCTTGTTCTTTCTCTAACAAATTCACAATTATAGGATGCTCGTCAGTATAGCGCGATCGCTCCACAGCTAACTGGTCTTGCACCTTCCGATATTCTGTTAACACCTGCTGTACAGCATTTGACTGACTCAAGGTACTAAGTGCTACAGCCTGCTTTGTTGTTAAAGCCAATTGCTTTTGCAACGCACCAGAACGGCTTCTAGCATCCGCCAGTTGCGCCTGAAGTCGAGTCATCTGGTTGGATAAATCATTCAACCCTTTGACCCCTTCTTTGGCTTCTTCCCCCAGAGAAACAACTTGGTATTTTTCTTTAAACATACGCAAAGCCAGTTCTGATTCTGCAACCTTGGCTTCCACTTGAGGTAGCTGCTTATCCAAAAATTCCCGTGCCGCTCTTGCTTCCGAACGGTTAACCAGAATATTATTTTCCAGATAAGCACTCATCAATGAATTAATAACCTTAGCCGCCTCTTGAGCATCTGTACTGCGGTAGGAAAGCTGTAAAATATCAGTCCCGCGTACACTTTTCACCGTCAAAAGACGAAGAAAAGCATCCAATTCCAAAAGGTTTCCTTCCGCATCCTTAAGCTGTAAATCAGCAATAGTCTTCAGAGAAATCGTATTAGAACGAATCACCTCAGCTTCAGTTTCCAACGGGTTGGAAAGGTTTGTCACCCCACTAAGTTGTCCCACCTGTTCACTAACACCCGTGAGGGAAGAAACACCACTCTGCTTATTAAACAGTAGTTTACCATTGGCTTCATAAACTGGTTTTTGGCTGAAAGTTACCAACCCCGTCAGACCAAACACAGACCCGATAATCAAGGCTATCAACAGCCAACGTCTTTTTAAAGTTAACCAATATTGTTGAAAGTTAATAAAATCTTGTTCTTCTTGATCAGAAGGCATAATTCACCTAATAATTTTATTTATTCAGCTATCAGTTCTCATTGCATACCATGTGATTGTAAGGCTACACATAACAACGATTTATCATGTGTAATCTCAAATTTGGTATTATTTCAGTTTGCTAGCAGATACGAATCCCTAATTTATTTCCTTTTAATAAGGCATTATCAAGCTTTTTTGTCTGGATATCCTACGTATTTTTACTAATTTTTCAGAAGATTTTTTTAAGTAGAAAAATAATTTTACGGCACTTATTAGGGTTGCTTTCTAAAGCAATACCTTTGAGGCTAGGGATAAATATCTCAATTTTTTTATAAGAGCATAATAGCTAACTAATAACTGCTAATAATAAAGTTTTTTGGCTATCTCTAAATATTTAAGTAAGATCCACATAGCTAAATAGTGAGAATTAGTAATAAAAAATAAGGTAATAGAACTAAAATAATCAATTTCTAGTGAATATTTGGGTGTATATCAACGTTGATAAGCATATAAATACTTTATCAAGTTGAAATCTACTGTATGAATTGCGTTATCATCTTGGACTTTTGAGAAAATTTTAGTCTGACAACAGCTATTGGCTGTGATTATCAATTTATCTAAGGTCAGTATGGCTGGCAGGTATTCCATCTGATAATGCCTATTTTGCCATTTTTAATCTTTGGAAATCATACAGATGCAGATTACTCTTAGTGTTAGCAATCAAGGAAGTAAGTTACCTCAAACCCACAACATCCTCTGTATATTGCTACTGCTAGGGGATATTGTCGGTTTAGTGTTGAGTTTATCTCTAACGTTTTGGATAAATTGGGATAAAAATCTCAATACTGTTGACCCCTTTGTTAATTTATTATTTTGCTTGCTAGTCATTACTGGGCTATATCTAGCAGACACCTACCATCCAGACAGCCAAATTTCCGGTTTACGCGCTCCGGCTCGGATTTTAATTACTAATGTAGTCGTAGGCTGCATCCTTTTTGTCATCCTCCATATCATTGAGAATGGGGAAAAGCTAGCCTTGTGGAAATGGCAAATTTTGCTCCCTAGTCTGAGTATATTGACTATCTGGACGATATGCTTAAGAATATGGGCAGTAAAATGGGCGCGATCGCAAGCTCAAAATAGTCGATGGCTAATTGTAGGCGCGAACAAAGAAACCATCGAATTTGGCAAAACTTTTCTCCAGCACAACTCATTGGGTCGGCTAGTCATCTTAGCAACCCCAGACCAAAACACCCATGAGTTAGCTAACAATCATCGGATTTGTGTGACTAATCTCTATGACTTACCCCAATGGACACAGCAGGCGTGGTCAGGGGTAGTAGTAGCCACCCCAACAGAATTATCTGACATCCAGGTGCAGCAGTTGATGCAGTTGCGCCTAGCTGGTGTCCCCATCTACGGTATCCCAGATATTTGTGAAAACCTCTGGTACAAACTCCCCTCGTCTCTACTGCAAGATAACTGGCTGGTCTTTAGTGCGGGGTATCACCTCACATCCAGCAGCATCAGTCAAAAAATCAAGCGCGTCACAGACATAATTTTGGCATCCCTATTATTTCTAGGTTTGTTTCCCCTCATGTTACTGACAGCCTTAGCCATCAAATTAGATAGCCCTGGCTCATTTTTCTACAGTCAAGTACGGACAGGGTTAAAAGGACAAACCTTTCGGGTTTACAAATTTCGTTCCATGTATCAGGATGCGGAAAAACGCGGCGTGCAGTGGGCGCATGAAGATGATCCGCGCATTACTAGGGTTGGACGCTGGCTACGCCTGTTAAGAATCGATGAACTACCACAGATTTTCAACGTTTTATCAGGAGAAATGAGCTTAATTGGCCCTCGTCCAGAACGACCAGAATTTGATATCAAACTGCGACAAGAGATTCCCTACTATGACTTGCGTTATATCGTCAAACCCGGAATCACTGGCTGGGCGCAGGTGATGTATCCCTACGGCGCATCAGTAGAAGACGCTTACGAAAAGTTAGCTTATGACCTCTACTACATCAAGAATTATTCACCATTTTTAGATTTAGCGATCGCCTTCAAAACCATCCGGGTCGTGTTATTAGGTAAAGGCAGATGAAAAAGAAAATTTTAGTCACAGGCGGAGCAGGATATATCGGCTCTCACGTAGTCCGCCAATTGGGTGCAGCCGGCTATGATGTCGTGATCTATGACAATTGTTCTACAGGTTCAGCCCAAGCCGTCCTCCACGGTGATTTAATCATTGGGGATTTAGCAGATTTAGATACTCTTTACCGGGTGTTTTTCCAGCATCAATTTACCGCCGTCCTACACTTTGCTGCTAGTCTCAACGTCCCGGAATCAGTGGCTCATCCCCTGGAATACTACGCCAACAACACCCGTAACACCCTAAACTTACTGCGTTGTTGTAGCGATATGGGTGTTAATCAAATCATCTTTTCCAGCACAGCCGCCGTCTATGGGCAACCAGTAACCAATCCTGTCACCGAGTCCACACCCACCGAACCCATTAACCCCTACGGACGCTCAAAACTTTCCTGTGAATGGCTAATTCGAGACTACGCCACAGCCTCATCTCTGCGGTACGTAATTTTACGCTACTTTAATATCGCCGGCGCAGAACCTGGCGGCAGACTAGGGCAAATGTCCAAAAATGTCTCTCATTTAATCGGAGTAGCCTGTAATGCTGCACTCAAACGCCAACCAGGTATACGCATTTTTGGTACAGATTTTCCCACCCCAGATGGCACAGCAATTAGGGACTATCTTCATGTTGAAGACTTAGCGACAGCACATTTAGACGCTTTACGCTACCTAGAACAAGGACAAGAAAGCCAAATTCTCAATTGCGGCTATGGACAAGGGTATAGCGTGCGGCAAGTTATTGAACGGGTAAAAGTCATATCTGGAATAGATTTCCCAGTCATCGAAACAGACCGTCGTCCTGGAGATCCAGCTTGTGTAATCACCTCTGCTGACAGAATCCGTCAAGTATTGGGATGGAAACCCAAATATAATGATTTGGATCTCATAGTTTATACAACCCTGGCGTGGGAAATGCGTCAGAAAGGTGCAATACCCAACTCAATAGCTCAACCCAAACTGACAACTCAACCAAAAGTGGCATAAATTTTGTCGTAAAGACTTAAGTCCTCAAACCATTTAACTACATCAGATAATTCCCCTATCTTCATATAGGCAGGGGAAGTTTCGCTTTTGGAATTAGATCAATATTTTACTCCGCTTCACTGGATGCCAGATTTCAATTACCATGTGTATTGTTATCCATCTTCATGGGCTACATTAACCTAGCCAGCGATCGCTATGCCTAAATCTAAAAAAGCTTCTGATTCTATTAATTTAAACAATCCACAATATTATATTAACCGAGAGTTAAGCTGGTTAGAATTCAACAATCGGGTATTACATGAAGCTTGCGATCCACGCACACGGTTGTTAGAACGATTGAAGTTTTTAGCAATTTTCAGTTCTAACTTAGATGAATTTTTTATGGTACGGGTTGCAGCTCTCAAGCAACAGGTAGAAGCGAAGGTGAGTAAGTTAACCCCCGATGGACGCACCCCACAACAGCAGTTAGATGATATTCGCTTACACCTAATACCTCAAGTTAGCAAAGAACACCAACAATTTGAACAAGTTATCCGTCCATTGTTGGCTGGTCAGGGTATTCATATCCTGGATTACATTAACCTGACTCAAAAACAGCGCACCTATCTAGATAATTATTTTGAAGACCAAATTTTCCCTGTTCTGACACCCTTAGCAGTTGACCCCAGCCATCCCTTTCCCTACATTTCTAATCTCAGCTTGAATTTGGCGGTTTTGGTGAAAAATCCTGACACAGACCAGGAATTTTTTGCCAGGGTGAAAGTTCCCAGCGTCTTACCACGATTTTTGCCACTACCACCGGAGTTGGGCATTAATATGGAAAATGGCAAACCAGCTAACTGGACTGGTGTACCCTTAGAACAGGCGATCGCCCATAATTTAGAGTCTCTATTTCCAGGAATGAATATCCAGGAATATCATCCTTTCCGCATAACGCGTGATGCTGATTTGACTTTAGAAGAAGACGAAGCTGATGACTTATTACTCGCCATAGAACAAGAACTACGAAAACGCCGCATCGGTGGAAACCCTGTCCGTATCGAAATCCAATCCCAAACCCCTGAACCAATACGTACTAGGTTATTACAAGATTTAGAACTCACAGAAAATGATGTCTACCAAGCGGAAGGTCTGTTAGGACTGCGGGACTTGATGTATTTTATGGCTTTACCCTTGCCAGAACTCAAAGATCCACCACGCCAGTCTGTAGTACCGATGCGCTTGCAACGATTAGGAGAACCCAGTCTAGACCGCGATGTGTTGGAGTTAGAAGAGGGTAAAGATTTCTTTTCTGTAATTAGAGAAAAAGATTTATTTGTCCACCATCCCTATCAATCTTTTTCAGCTACAGTGGTACGCTTTATCACCCATGCAGCCCACGACCCAAATGTACTAGCCATTAAAATGACTTTGTACCGTACTTCTGGGGATTCGCCAATTGTTAATGCCTTAATTGCAGCAGCAGAAAATGGCAAACAGGTATCAGTCTTGGTGGAATTAAAAGCCCGATTTGACGAAGAAAATAATATTTACTGGGCAAGGCGATTAGAAAGGGTGGGGGTACACGTTGTTTATGGTTTGGTTGGTTTAAAAACCCATTGCAAAACCGTCATGGTGGTGCGCCGAGAAAAAGACAGGATGCGCCGCTATGTACATATCGGTACGGGCAACTATAATCCTAAAACGGCACGACTATATACAGATTTAGGTTTATTTAGTTGTCGAGAAGAATTAGGTGCTGATATTACAGATTTATTTAATTTCTTGACAGGATATTCCCGGCAGAAATCTTATCGAGAATTATTGGTTGCGCCTGTGAATATGCGCGATCGCTTTTTGGAATTAATTCATCGTGAAATTACCAATGTCAAAAACGGCTGCACAGGTCGCATTGTGGCCAAGATGAATTCCCTTGTTGATCCCCAAATTATTACTACTTTGTATGAAGCCTCTCGCGCCGGCGTACAAATTGACTTGATCATACGAGGCATTTGCTGCTTACGTCCAGGGCTGCCTGACTTGAGTGAAAATATTCGTGTGATTAGTATTATTGGCCGATTTTTAGAACACTCGCGAATGTATTATTTCTACAACAATGGCCAAGAAGAAATTTATATTGGTAGTGCTGATTGGATGAGCCGGAACTTAGACCGTCGAGTGGAAGTAATTACCCCCATAAAAGACCAAGATATTGCTAAAGACTTGCAAGAAATATTGGGAATAATGCTAGCAGATAATCGTCAAGCTTGGGATTTACAAGGTGATGGGACTTATATTCAACGCCGTCCTGGAGATGATTGCCCCGAATCTCACTCCCAAAACACACTGATGAATATGGCCTTAGGTTCAACTGGGATAACAGCAAATTTAATTGATACCAAAAAAAGTTCTTCCCTAACAGATAATTAGATCAAGTCCATTCTTTATCAAAACTTCAAATTTTTTATGAGAAGTTTTATCAATTCCTCTGCTTATGTACCAATTATTCAACCATAAGATAGAGTAGTTGTTAGTAGTTATTCCCATAAACTAGAGGGATTATCGTATTTACTTTTTCCCTGGAATGTTAATGTTCTCCTGTGAGTCTTCTACCTTACGAGTTTTAGTTGTTGACGATCATGAACTGACTCGTTTAACACTAAAATTAGCTTTCGCAGGTCAGGAAAATATTCAAGTTGTGGGTTTAGCTAGTAACGGTCAAGAAGCTATAGAAATGGTAAAAGATTTTCATCCTGATGTGATTGTTCTGGATTTACAGATGCCAATTATGGATGGTTGGAGTGCTTCTGGACATATTAAAGCCCTTTCTCCCAAAACTCAGATATTGGCTTATTCTTCTGTCGAAGAAGCTGCTTTGCCTGACAAAAATACAATGTTTAACTTTGATGAAGTCTGTAAAAAAGATGTCCCTACCAGTGAACTAGTTGCTTTAGTCAGGCAACTAGGAAAAAGTGCAGGTAATAATTCTATTTCTAGGTAGATAAAAGAAGCTAGTATCGCAAGGCAAAAGTCAAAATTTAAAACTCAACAGACTTATATCTCAAGGCTTTTACCTGTTTGAAATGGTAGATTGATTTATGCCATGCTTTACTAGCCTCTAGCCGCCATACCAGATTAATTATTCTCTGTTTGTGGAATAGTACGTCTAAATTCTTCAATCAATTCATCTAGTTCTTCCAAGGCTTGATTTACGTCAACTCTCAAAATTCCCAAGTTTGGTTGCTCTAAAAGGCTCAGTAGGTACTCACGTTTACTTTCAACGATCGCAATCCGCTCTTTGAGTGTCTGTAAATCCATTGTTTTTTCTCCTTATATTATCTCTAAGTTTAAAGTTAACTCAAAAAAGCCATGCTTGTAACACATCTCAATTAGGGCAACTAGCGATCGCATCAGGAAATTTAGTGCCTAATTTGATGATAATAAAGCTAGATGTGTTAAGAATTTATACGATTCTGAGATTATGTTACGTAAAATTTCTCTGGGAACTCTTGGTTTAAGCGTCGGTGGCATATTGATTATCGTAGGCTTTGTTGCTTACGCTGCGGATAACGCTACACTGAATTTAGTGGGATTTTTCTACGGCTTTCCACTGTTTCTAGGAGGATTAGCACTCAAAGCTAATGAAATCAAGCCGATTCCCTTCAGCAAACCAACTCAACCATCAGTTTTATTATTGCGAGAACAGCAAGCAACTGTTACCCAAAATAAAATTCGTAAAGATATTACTCGCTATTGCTATGGACAGGATGCCCATTTAGATAGTGCGCTTTCTTATCTGGGTCTAGGCCTTTCGGATGACGAAAGACCCATAATCACAGGTTTACGGGAAACAGAAATTAATGGTGCTTACGCCTTAATTTTAGAATTTGATTCGCCATCCATACAAATTAGCGATTGGCAGGAAAAGCAAGAAAAAATGACTAAATACTTTGGTCCAGAAATAGAGGTAAAAATTACATTAGTCAATGAAAATCAAATTGAATTGGCCGTGATTACTGATAAATAGTCATTAGGAATTAGGCGTGGGCATTAAATAACTGATGTTAAGATGTCAGTTATTTAATGCTAATTCTTGTAGAAGAGTAGGCAATTTTTTTCCTGTCCTGAAATTCTAATTTTTATGTTATTGGCATTGCCTACCTTACGGTTATTAAAATGGTATGGCATATTTAGATAAATTTTCCGTCACAACTATGTCTTAGACAGAATAGTTACTTTTCTAAACGTACTGCATACCATTGCAAATATTTGCCAATTCCCACATCCAATTCACAACTTGTGTCAATTAAATGTTGGGCTTGGGCTGCTGGAGAATCAAACTGTTGTAACTCAAATGGCAAATCTTTAAAATCAATTTTTTGCAATTCGCTTTTGAGCTTTTCTAATAATTCTATTGTTGTCAGAAACTGTTCTGGTTGATTTGTTTCTAAAACCACAAAATTATCCTGTTGATACATTAATGGATCAGGCATAAAATAGATTAACTTAATGCGGGGATATAATTAATTTGCCGTTTGCCTTTTACTTCTTTCTCTCGCCAACTTATTTGTATTGATCTTAATTTTAGACACATTGCTGACATTTTGCAGAAAAATTCACCTAATCCTCTAAAATTTAGTATATAAAATAACTTTTTTTAAGTAATTTTACTAAATCAAATTGCCAAATGCAAATGAAAATAAAGTCTTGTTAATAGCTTTATATTAACATGATGTGATTTATGTAATTACCCCAAATAAATATCCAAAATTAAACTTTTGAAAAATGCCGAATAAATTGCTGGCAATCAAGCAAGATGCTGGTTAAGTTAATTTTCTCAGGTCATTTGGTGATAGAACAACTTTATTGGGCTAGTGTCTAAAATGACTATATTGGTAGAGATATAAACTTGGTATTTAAAGTTTTGCATACCATCGCAATTAAATGCTATCAAGCGGGAACTATAAAAGTAACATTTCTTAGCATAGCTAGACATGAGTATTAAGGTATTTGTTACCTTAATTACCTGTATACAGGAATCCTAAATGATATATGAAAAATTTTCAGTAATGTAGGGTGGGCTTTGTCAACCAAAACCTAGATATAGTGGGCTACGTGTATTTTAAAAATCCAATCAGATACCTATATATTGATAAATTGTCTATGCAACTTAGTATGATGTCGTTTTCTTCGCTAAAGATTATCGAACAGTTTTTCATCCACACTAGTTTTCGAGGTAGATCGGATAGATGTGTTTTGAGAATTCCCATATTGATAAGTGAGCGATGATCTTTAGGCGATCGCATCATTACTTGTCACTGTTTACACACATGATCTAGTCGGACAGTAACACAATCGCCATTAAAGAGTAAATTAGCACAAGATATTTTGCATATTGCTTGTGACCTGATCAAAACTAAGTCATTATTTTACTCTCCAACTAGTTATTCACCTAAATATGGCTACTTTAAACAAATTTCGGTTACAAGTAATTAATTTACAGGAGCAGGATTTTTCTAGGTTTGCTCCTTTTAAACTCTGAGGATTTCTGTGGAACGCAACTCATGTCACGCATAAGCCCATATTCTCTTAAAGAACCTCCTGTAATTTTGGTGGCTGATGATGACACAACCATCCGAACCATGTTGCGTAAAGTCATGGAAAAAGAAGGCTATCGAGTCATTGAGGTGACAGATGGGAAGCAGTGCTTAGATGCTTATGAGACTGTCAAACCAGATATAGTCCTGCTAGATGCTGTGATGCCTGTTATGGATGGCTTTACGTGCTGTAAGCAATTACTACAAATTGCTAGAAATAATTTAATGTCAGCTTTGGCAAATCTAGATACTGATTCTGGATTAGGTAATACCGTCATCTCAAAACTATGGGAGCGGACTCCTATATTAATGATTACCAGCTTGAATGATGAAGAATCTGTAGATCGTGCTTTTGAAGCAGGCGCAACAGATTACATCACAAAGCCAATTCATTGGGCTGTGTTGCGTCAACGTCTACGTAGACTGCTACAACAAGCACAAGTTTATAAACAATTGGAAGCTGCAAACTTAGCCTTGCAGGAACTGGCTCATGTCGATGGCTTAACTGGCTTGGCTAATCGCCGTCGTTTTGATAACTATTTGAATACGCAGTGGATTAACCTAGCACAAGCAAGAGTGCCTTTATCGCTGATTTTGTGTGATATTGACTTTTTCAAACTTTACAATGACTGCTATGGGCATCCGGCTGGTGACGATTGTTTACAAAAAGTAGGTCATGTTTTAAACCATACAGCAGAGAAACATCGAGATTTGGTAGCCCGTTATGGCGGTGAAGAATTTGCTGTAATCATGCCTTATACTCACGCAGCCGGTGCAGTTCACGTTGCCACCATGATGCAAAATGGCGTTGGTGATTTACATATTGTCCATGAAAAATCTACTGTGAGTCAATATCTGACTCTAAGTATGGGTGTAGCGACTATGATACCAAGCTGGGAATTAGCCCCCTCAGATTTAATTGCCGCAGCAGATAAAGCTCTTTACCAAGCAAAGGAGAAAGGGCGCAATCGGATTTGTTTGTTATCGGAGAATGAAGGTAATTCGTAATTCGTAATTCGTAATTCGTAATTCGTCAAGAGGGGTAAACTGGCAAAGTAAAGTGAAACCATGCACCACCATAAGGGTTAGAGTCTACCCAAATTTGGCCGTAATGCGCTCTGACGATACGTTGGCATAGACAAAGACCGATACCGTAACCTTCTGTACCTTCATCTCGTTCTAGGCGGTAGTGGTTTTCAAAAATGCGATCGCGATTTTCTACTGGGATGCCAGGGCCAGTATCACCTATGCTGAACTGAACTTTTTGGGTAGTGCGGTGCAAGCCGGCGATGCTGATTGTGCCACATTCTGGGGTGTATTTAATGGCATTATCCAAAAGGTTGATCAAGACTTGGCGGATACGTTCTGGATCAGCATAGACATAGGGTAAGTCTTGAGGGATGTCGGTTTCTATCTTCTGGGATTTAGTAATGTAGCGATCGCGCAATTCTTCTAATATATCTAAGCACAGTTGACCGAGATGTGTTTTCTGCGGTGTAATGGGAAACTCAGTATCATGCCCCCTACCCACCTGTAGCAGATCCGCAATCATTCTGTCAATTGTCTTGGTTTGACTGCGGGCTTGTTTTAATAAATGGGCAATTAAGGCTGGTTTGAGGCGTTGAAATTCACCAGTTTCTAGATTGTAGTTAGATTGTAAAGTTTCAATGGCGATCGCCGCAGCTGTCAAGGGATTGCGGAGGTCATGTGCTAGCATCCCAATTACCCTATCTTTAAACTGTAACTGCTCTAGAAGTTTTTCTTTTTCTTGTTTGAGGTGAAAAATTTCGTCGGAAAGTCGAATTAGTTCCGCAGAAACCGCAACAGAACGGATGGTTGATTTCGGTTGTGAGGTTCGCCCATTGTCCTCTACACGTTCTTGTAAGTCCTCTTGGAGTTTGAGGTAAGTGTCTACAGCCGTTTGCCAACGAGGCCACCAGCTTTTAAGTTGAGAAATAATATTACTACCGGCAAGAACTTGTCTAGGTTCTGGGTGAATTTTGATTAAGGCTGGTGTTGCCACTAACTTAAAATGTTCTGCTAAATAAGGTTGTTGTCCAACATCGATAATTTGCAGTTCAAAGTTATACTCAGCCTGTAATTCTTTTAAGTAAGCACGGATACGCTGCACCTGTTGTTTGGACTTGGGTCGTCCATCAATAAACAGTAGCAGTTGGAGTGGAGCATCAGAATAGATCGGCTGATCCTGGGAAACTTGCATGTAATCGTGTTTCAGCACTGGTAACAACCTGGCGACGTTTTGCAGAAGTTAGACTAGACTGACAGTTGTCGATGGTCGTTCGTTTTTTTCTCAACTTAATATCTATTTTAGATTTTTCATACTCCCTTCTGATCGGGGTTTTTGACATGAGATACATCTTTTTGAGCTTTTTGCTTCCAATTGGGCTAACCTGTTGGGATGGAAAGGTCTTTGCTGTGCAGTATCAACCTCCATCTTCTGTAAATCATACTCTGGTAGTAGAGTCAACAGATGAAAATTTTTATACTCTGGCAAGTCAGATCATACAGCAACAGTTGGATTTAATTGCACGGATTGAGCAAGCACTAGTGACTCCTGATGCCAATCGAATGCGATCTGTACGAGGACAGTTAATTTCCCAAACTAAAATTACTGAAGGGTTTCTTCAGCGTCAACACTTCAGAGCGAAAAGTTTGTGTAATTCCCCAGATGCTTCCCCTGTGTCTGGTAACTTCACCAAGTCACAAGTCCAAATTTATTGCTCTTTGTATGCTTCTAGCCAGGAATTAGTAAAACTTGCGCCAGTGCTGGATATGAGTTTATCTCGCCGGGGTGAATTAGCTTTGGTGAGAAAGTTACCCCTAGTGAGTGGTGAACGTCAATCAGACCCAGTGCTGTCGATTGCGCCTGTGCGTTATCCCTATCTTAACCAGCCAGCAACACCCTTTGCGACCTGGGAACCAAATCTAGCACAACAGTCTCCCAAGTCCTTTGACTCTTCTACATTACCAATTATCGGTAGAGTTGCTAAAACAGCCATAGCTAACTATAAACCACCTGTACAACCTGCGATCGCAGCACCCCAATCAGCCCTTGCGATTTTGGCTAATGCCAAACGGTTTCTCAGTACAGCCCAAGTTAACTTTCCTGTTGGTCATCAGTTTACAGATGCTCAGGAAACTGCTGTCACCCTTGATCGGTTTACTTACGGCTTAGATCCCCAAGAACCGCAAATTTACGCTCAGTTTCTACAATTACCCCGGACTGGAATTTTTCGCGTGTTAACTGCTTCAGCGTACAAACGCCCCATCAATAGGATGACGAATCGGTTGCAACCTAAAGTCAGTGAGCGTTATCCTTTCCCTGTTTTGGGTAATCCTAAAGGAAGTCTTAAACCTAGTTTAGCACTGAAGTTAGTTGGCGATCGCTTTCAAATGCAGCATTCAGGAGTAGATTACAGTTTTATGGTGGATCTGGGAAATATCTCATTAGAGAAGTTGGATGGCAAACTCCAAGGTGTAGCCTCATCCACACGGGAATTTTTCCTCAACTACCAACCACCCAAGCAATTAGAAACTTTGCAAGTGGAAAGACGCAGATTTTTGACTGGTAAAGACCAGAACTGGAATCAGAGTCAAGTAATCTTGGCTGATGCTCCAGCTAAATTGAATCATACTTATTTAGTCAGAACTCTCCAATTTCAGCTACCAGAAATTGTCTTAAATAGCCAGCTAATTCCGTCCGAAAGAAGACGCTACCTAGACGAATTACAACAAGTACGAAGTAGTGATATTCTTGTTGCTTTCCGTCCAGTACGTCAGCGTTCTGATGGCAGTTACACCGTGCTGTGGCGAGTTTTAGACGAACTACCTGCACCACAAATTTTGGGACTATAAATCAATTCAAAATTCAAAATTCTTGCATTAAATACAGCCAGCCCTTGTGGGTGAGGGTTCTACCGTTCTCTTTCCCTACGGGACGCTCCGCGAACAGAGACGCTACCGCGAACGGCTGATCCTCATGGCGAAGTCTACCTTGAGAAAACTTGGGTTTTTTCTCGCTCCGAGACGCTGCACAGCATTCCCGGTAGCGTGCCGGAGGCTCTAGCTATGCCGCAGGCTTTACCCTCCACTAATGACATTTAAGGGCTATAAAGCAAGTGTTGACTGGGATTTTAAGACTTGTGTGTACACCGTAGCCCCTGTAACCTGTAACCTATAACCTTTACCCTTATCAATATAATTAATTTTTATGAAACTTTTAATTCAACACAGACATTTCAAAAATGAAATTGCTGGTGTTCTAACATACATTAATGCACTCATGCCAGAACTAGAAACAAGAGGTATTGAAGTCAAAACAATCTCTACTAGAGAAGAGCAGATCAATACTTGGATAAAACTGATTTTTTGGGCAGATATTGTGCATATGAATTCTAATGATTTAATATTTGCCCTTTTGTGTAAGACTCTGAATAAAAAAATTATTATTAAATATCACTACTGTTTTTATCAATCTATTCACTCTCAATATGAGCAGATGTCCTTTGGCAAAAGGCTAAAAGCTGAATTTAAATATACTTTACCCAAACCCAACTATCCTTTAAAGTGGAAGTTATTCACCTTTGTCAAATGGGCAAGATTAGTAACTAGACTTGGTACTGCACTCATGGCAAATAGTCACACAGCTTGTAGTAACTTCTTAGGTGAATCTTGTGCTTTTCCTTGGCAAGTAGTTACTTTATATAATCCTATTGTTATTAGCTCTGAAAGTCAGCCGAAAAATCTAGATAAGTTATCTACGCCTTATAAATTTGTTTTTGTTGGTAGATTAGATGCAGATAAAGGAGTAGATATCTTATTAAGAGCCGCAACGATTTTAAAAGATGAAAATCGTAATTTTCAAGTTTTGATTATAGGAGATGGAGGAGCAGTCAATACATTACAGCAACTGACATCCAGTTTAGAACTTGTAAATTACGTCAGTTTTTTAGGGAAACTTTCTAATCAAGAAGTGATCGCACAATTACAGGATGCTTTAGCTTTGGTAGCACCTTCGCGGTGGCAAGATCCAGCACCTTATGTAGTATTGGAAGCTTCTAGTACCCAAACCTGTTCCATTGTCTCAAAGATGGGAGGATTGCCAGAAATGGCTGGAAAAAACGGCTTTTTATTTGAAAATGAAGATATAAAAGGGTTAGCTAGTTGCATGAGATACTGCTTAGATCATCCAGATGAAGTAATTAATCGCGGTTTCCTATCTAGCCAGTATGTTGCAGAAAATTTTTCTTCAACCCTTGCGGTTACTCAATTTCTAGAGCTTTGTGATCAACTAAAGCCTAAAACTACAATTCAATGACGGCAGTATGCGTTAGGGTAGGAATTGACACGCGTTTGTGATTTCCTGTGCTTCTCTGTAAACGTCCAGCTATATTTTTCAGTTTGGCTGTCTTACTTACTTCGTTAACAGCCTGCACCAATGCGCCAACCGCAAAAAACCTAGAACAGTCTTTGGCCGCAGATCCCAGGTTAAAAAAGAACCCAGTCGTTTTAGGTCAATCTCCAGCAGATAAATCAGCATCTGGACAAAATGAACCATCGGTGCAGTTACCTGCGGATTTCCCTAAAGATATCCCCATATATCCCAATGCCAAACTGGAGGAAATTACCCCTGTTAGTGGTACAGATAATAGGGTGTTGACTCGTTGGCTCAGTTCTGATCCCAGCAATATTATTACTAGTTTTTACCGCAACCAGTTTCAATCTAACAACTGGCAGATTCTACAACAGCCAACGGATGATGTAGAAGGTAGTTTTGAAGTGCGTCGCAATGATTTGTTGGTGAAGGTGTCTATTCAGCCGCAATCAGTGACGAATCCTGCACCCAATCAACCACAAACCTCTACATTATTAAAGATTGAGTATGTACCCAATAGTAAAGCTACCTCAGCTACTAACAACATTCCCCCAGCACAGGCTACACAATCACCAGGTACATCTGAGACTCTTACGGCTCAAGAATTCAGCGATTTGAATAAAGTTTCGCAACCAATACAGCAATATATTCAGGATTTAGCCGAGTTAGGGGTATTTTCGGCAGATTCTCCCAACAATAAAACTAATTCAACCACTACAACTAACGAATTTGAACCCAGTAAAATTATCACTCGGCGAGAATATGCTCGTTGGCTACTGACTGCTAACAATGCCATGTATGCCAACAATCCCGCCAAGCAAATTCGCCTAGCATCAGAAAGTGTACAACCAACGTTTAGTGATGTGTCACCTCAAGACCCTGATTTTCCAGCAATTCAGGGATTAGCGGAAGCTGGATTAATTCCTAGTTCTTTGTCTGGTGACTCTACAGCCGTTTTGTTTCGCCCTGATGCACCACTAACACGAGAACAATTAGTCTTATGGAAAGTACCCCTAGATACACGCCAAGCTTTACCAACTGCTAATTTAGAGGCTGTTAAGGAAACTTGGGGTTTTCAGGATGTGGGTAAAATTGATCCCAAATCTTTGAGAGCAGTGTTAGCTGATTTTCAGAATGGCGAACAATCCAATATTCGGCGGGTGTTTGGCTATACAACTTTGTTCCAACCGAAAAAACCAGTGACTCGCGCGGAAGCGGCGGCGGCGTTGTGGTACTTTGGCACTCAAGGTGAGGGTATATCGGCTACTGAGGCACTAAAATTAAAGCGATCGCCATAAGATGAAAGGGGGACTGGGGATGAACCAATTCAAAATTCTCTTTAGCTAAATTCATGTGGGCTAACGATCGCTTATTTGAAACTATCACGGAATTAGTCATGCACCATTCTCCTAGCGGTGCAGAGACGGAAATTAATCAATTGCTGATGCAGCGATTTACTGGGCTGGGTGTAGAAGTTTGGTGCGATCGCGCCGATAATATTATTGCGAAGATTCCCGGTAAAAATTCTGATAGAGCAGTGGCGATTACAGCCCACAAAGACGAAATTGGGGCGATCGTTAAAAATATTGGTGATGCGGGTAGGGTAGAAGTCCGCAAGTTAGGCGGTGCTTTCCCTTGGGTTTACGGGGAAGGTGTTGTTGATTTACTAGGAGACAACGAAACTATTAGTGGGATTCTCAGTTTTGGTTCGCGCCACGTCTCCCACGAATCCCCGCAAAAAGTCCAGCAAGAAGAGACTCCGATTAAATGGGAAAATGCCTGGATTGAAACTAAACTTACTACGGATGAGTTAGAAGCGGCTGGTATTCGTCCGGGAACGAGAATGGTAATTGGGAAGCATCGTAAGCATCCCATCAGGCTTAAGGATCACATTGCTAGCTACACCTTAGATAACAAAGCATCTGTGGCGATTTTATTGGCGTTAGCACAGCACTTAAAACAGCCAGCCGTGGATGTTTATTTAGTGGCTTCCGCGAAAGAAGAAGTAGGGGCGATTGGGGCATTATTTTTTACCCAAAATCAGCGTTTAGATGCTTTGATTGCTTTAGAAATTTGTCCGTTATCTGAGGAATATCCGGTTAAAGATGGGGAAAATCCGGTACTTTTAGCTCAGGATGCCTATGGAATATATGATGAAGGGCTAAATGGACAATTGCGCCAATGTGCCAAGCAATTAAATATGCCTGTACAGCTAACTACCTTAAGTGGCTTTGGTAGTGATGCTTCTATAGCAATGAAATTTGGTCATGTGGGACGTGCTGCGTGTTTGGCATTTCCTACCCAAAACACCCACGGTTATGAAATCGCTCATTTGGGTGCAATTTCCAACTGTATTATTTTATTAAAAGCTTTTTGTGAAACTGAGTTTGAGTAATTATTTTAGAATCCTATCTAGGGAAAAGCCATGAAGTGTATAATTATCTAGTTTTTCGTATATTTATTGATGATTACCGTTACACCAGAAGAAATTAGCCAGTTTCGCGGACAGTTGACGAATAATCAAGATGCCCTTGATGCTCTTGATCTCATTGAACAGCGTAATGGAAATTTGGATACGGCAGCTAAAATATTGGCAATTAGGGCTGGTTATGAACCATCCAGAAAATCAAATATTCTGGACGAGTTGTTAGAAAAGTCCCGCAAGATAATCTGCCAAGAAGAGTTTAAGGATGAATTGGCAGCAGGGATAATACCTATTGTTATAGAACCATTGGCAATGAGTGTTGCTATTCCTCCAGGATTGGCAAGTGTAGTTGCCATTTATGCTTTTAAAATAGGGGTAAAAAAATTGTGCCAGGTTCCCGATTCTGAATCTTAAACTCCTGTGGCGGTGAAAGCTGCCCAATAGAAAGGATTTTTAAAAGTATATGGCTTACGATTCTTAGCCTGTAATAAATATTCCTCAGCAACTATCTGCTCATCTTCTTCAAGTTGAGCAAAAATTTCTGCAATTTGTGAATCATATTTAACTAATAGTGCTTCAAATTCTTCTGTGGTCAAATTTCGTAGCCATTCCTGTGCTTGATTAAGTGCTAGAGATACACTATTTATTATTTGCAGGTTTTCATAAAATTTCATCATTAAAAATGCTGTCGATAAATCGCTGACAGTCCACAAACTACTGACTACAGCTTTACTACCAGCTAACAGAAAACCGCTAGGTAAACCAATATATTCATCGCTAGTATTTCCAAAATCAATCAATCCAGTTTCGCAAGCGGAAAGGGTGACGAGGCGACATTTTTCTAATTTGAGACTGAAGATTTTATCTAAGGTAAGACATTTTTCTAAATCGTGGGTTTCTCCTAATCGCACTGTTAGATAACGTTCCGAGTTAGATTTTGTTGCTGTGTCTGCGATTGCTGCATTGGCTAGAATCAAACCAGACTGACTAGCATTTGTCAAGTTAAAATAACCGTGACAGCTAAAGTGGGCGCAGTGGTAAGTATTTAAGTCAGAATTATTAATTGCGGTGAGTGTCGCTTCTGTTTTTTTCAAGACGTTGGCAGTATTAAAGTAGCTTTGAATAACTTTTACTTCTAAATCTGTATAGTTTAAATCGCCTGTGGGGTTTTGAATCGCAAACAGGGATTGAAAATCAGGACGTTTGCGCTGTTGTACCTGTTGCAGTAGTTGACAACTGGGTGCATAGCTGACACCACCAGGAAACAAATCTAGAACACAAGACGAACTTTCAGAATTTTGATTTACTGGCAGTGCATGAAGGGGTAATAAGTGTAGAAAAAGATGGGGAATTAGGATGAGTTGATTACAGTGCTTTGGTATCTGGGTTAATATTTCATCAATGTGCAGAATTGAGGCTAATTCTTGGAGTGATACTCCTAAATTATTGCGCCATTGGTCTTTTTGAGTGTAGTAATTTTGTAAATATTGACCTCCCCACTTTTCTAAAGCTTCTAAATCTTCTGGTTGAGATTGCCAAACTGTTACATCTCTTTGTTTTGTGACAATAAAAGCTAGGATTTTATCATTAAGAATATACCACTCAATGATGACTGTATTCTCATTCAAGGTAGCCTGAAAGGAATTAAAATCAAAATCATAACCAACAGGTAAATATTTGTTTTGTAATTCATTACGCTGTTGTCGCAATTCTTGGAGATGTTTTGCTAAATCTTGGGGGTTTTCCGCTTTGCCATTTTGGATTTGATATTGTCCTGTAGCTATTTCATCTCTGTGGGTTTCTAGCTGAGTCACAACATCTGGAGGGAAGATGGTTTTTTGATCACGGATGAGTATTTGTTCAACTAAATTGCGGGTTTTACTACGTTCAACGTATTCAATCGCTTCGGTAATCTTATTTAATGGCAAGCAAACTTCTACCATGCAGCTATAAACTTTGTTGAACTGTTCCGCTTGTTTGCGTTTGCTTTCTTCACCAGATACTATTTCTTCTCGCAAAGATTCTATGGTGACAATGGCAGACTTAAATGTACTATATGCTAAATCAAACTGGTTTACGTCTTGGTAAGTTCTTCCCAGTGAGAACAATGTTTCTGCATGGTCTTGAGGTAAAGCTTCCCTAGTTCTGACAGTTAAAGCCGCAGTATATGCAGCGATCGCTTTTTCAAAATTCTCGGCTGGTTCTTCTGTGATTTTGACAGAGTAAACATTCCCCAGATTATTTTGCGTTATTGCCCAATCTTGGGGTGCAACCTCGCGGGTTCTCACTTCCAAAGCATTTTCATAAGCCTTAATAGCCTTAATAGCAAGTTCAGTATTTTCTGACGGATTTATCAGTATTTTTTTATAGTAAGCACTACCTAAATGGTCTTGTGTTGCTGCCCATTGTTGGGGTAACGCCTCGCGGGTTCTAACTTTCAAAGCATTTCTGTAGGCTTTGATTGCTTGTTCGAGATTTTTTGTAGGGTCTTCCTTAATTCTGTAATGATAAGCAATTCCCAGATGATTTTGTATCATTGCCCAATTTTGGGGTGAAACTTCGCGGGTTAAAACTTTCAAAGCATCTGTGTAGTGATTGATTGCTTGTTCAAGATTTTCTGCTTTGTCTCCTAGTATTCTGTTAGAGTAAGCATTGCCTAAATTATTTTGTATTTCAGCCCATTTTAAGGGCAAATCCTGACGGTTAAAAAATTCCAAGGCATCTGTGTAGGCATTGATTGCTTGTTTGAGATTCTCTGCTTTGTCTCCTAGTATTCTATTAGAGTAAGCATTACCCAAATTATTTCGCGTTTCAGCCCATTGTTGAGGAAAAGTCTGACGAGTTTTAACTTCTAGAGCATATGTGCAGGCTTGGATTGCTCGTTCAATATTTTCTGCTTTGTTTTCTCCAATTCTGTCAATGTAGGCAAGTCCCAGATTATTTTGCGTCATTGCCCATTCAACAGGCAAAGCTTCCCTGGTTCTGACAGTTAAAGCCGCAGTATATGCAGCGATCGCTTTTTCGATGTTATCTGCCCTGTCTCCTTTGATTCTCTCTTTGTAGACATTAGCGAGATTATTTTGCGTTGCTGCCCAATCTTCAGGCAAAGCTTCTCTGGTTCTGATAGTTAAAGCCACTTCATAGCCGATAATAGCAATTTCCATCTTGTTGGCTTTGCTACCCAAGGGAAATTGCGCTACTAAATTGCTAAATTCAACAATAACTGCTGCTAAATATTCCGCTTCATCTGCTTTTGTTTCCCCCAGTGTATTTGTCCCCCAACGACGCAATATTTCTGCTAATACCCCGTCGAGTTTGTCTGTATTCTCTGCCAGCAAGGGGTAAACCACCTGGGGATTACCACTACTGTCTGCGGTTGCTTGTAGTACCTCCATCAAGAATTGGAAATATGCTTGTTTCTCCTCCTCACTGAGCGATTGCAAATCTACTTCATTATCTAGATTCATCGCTTCCCTTAGTTCCATTACCAAATTTCGCAACCAATTCGCTGTCTTCTCATCTCCATGTTGAGAACACATCTGTGCTACTTCTTCTACCTTCTGCACAAAGCCAGCATCAAGTAATTCTTGGTTTGCTGCTAAAATCTCGGCTTGTTCACCACTGGGAGACTCTAACAGACTGCGAATGAGGTTGAGATAAGCTTGCTGACGCTGTTCGTTCATGGGTAAGGGCGTGAGACGCGACATAATCATGAGAATAATTCAACGCCAACGCCCTTAATTCCAGAACAGATTACTTAACTCATAGCCTCAACTAACTTTTTGCGGCTAGGACGCTTACGCTCTGATTTTTTCTTCAATCCCACAGCTTGAGCCTGATCGCTATCTGAGCCATACTGTCCCCTTACAACTTCTTTCATCGCTAACACCGTATTGTGAAATTCCCACTCCGCTAATCGAGCCGCATCAGCCGCAGCACGGTATAAAGTTAGTTTCTCAACTTCGGCTTTTTGAGCATTTAACATTGCTTGATAAGATTCCTCTAACTTGCTCGTGGAAGCATCATCTCGGCTGGTTTGATAATTAGTGATGGTTTGCAAACCGTGGAATGAATTAATATCTTGATTAATGCTAGGAGGCGTGAGACGGCGGTTTATGTTTTGCATGGCTGTTAATATATCCGTAGTGGACTATATATTTAGCGTGTCAATTTAAACTTGAAATTGCTTGGGAAAATACACGTAATTAATGCGATGTGCAACTTAATTTTTCACACACCTTATCCAAAGACGCAAAGCAGAAAAGTTTTGGGCGAATAGAATTCGCTACTACACAAGCAAAGTCCACCTTCGTGGACTAACGAAAAATCAAGGTCTTGAAACCTACGTTCGCCCTTGGCGTTGCCGCAGGCTAGGTGGGTTTTATCTGTGTAGCCGCGATTTCTAATCGCTGCGGCTATTTTTGGGCTTTTCAAACAACCTCTTATAGTTTTGAGTTTAATTTTTAATTAAAGAGAGTTGATATTATTTTTCTGTAGGGCAATACATCCTTAATGTAAGGCAATACATTGTGAATGTAAGACAATACATTGTGAATGCAAGGGGATACATTATGAATGTAACAAATTACATTTTAGGTATAGCTATTGCAATTAACAATCGCACCTGTAACAAAGCGATCGCCGCTATATCTCCTAATGCTCAATATACAAGGTTGGGATGAGCGCAGGGAAACCAAACGCATTTGTTGTCTGTTGACCGTTCCCTGTTCCCTTTTAATCATCTTGGATACATCCGTAGAAATGAGGCTGGGGATATTCTGGGATTTTGCTTTTTTGCACAGGCTGAGTGTTGTTATTGTGTGTAGTCAGGCTTTGTGCTAAAAGTTGAATAATATAAAGTTTATCGTCTGGTGAAAGCTGAAGGAGTTGTTCTTCGAGTTCTAGGACAACCACGATCGCGCTGATGTAGAGGATAATTTGATTTTACTTTCATAGCCAAGAACAAGACAAAAGAAAGAACAGGCGATCGCGTTTATAGATATAGCGTCAATGTGTCACTGACGACAAATAATTAGTCACTATAAATTTTGACTCATAACTCAGCACTTTCTCAAGCCGATGACGGGATTTGAACCCGTGGCCTGCTGATTACGAATCAGCTGCTCTACCACTGAGCCACATCGGCATATACGATAGGATATTATAGCATTATTTACCTATGGTTGAACCAAATCCCAAAAACCGCCTGAACTCAGAACAATATGCCCGCCTCAAAGCCGAAACAGTAGCACCTTATCGCGGCTTGAGGCAATTTATTTATCTTGGTGTTGGTGCTTCTGGGTTTATCGGTGCATTTGTTTTCTTTTTTCAACTACTTGCTGGAAGAGATATTGAAAATGCTTTACCTAACTTTGCTCTCCAAGTAGGAATAGTAGCATTGATGATTTTTCTCTGGCGTTGGGAGCAACGTCGCCAACGTCGATAAAGTTAGTCAAGATGATGCAAATTGACGAGCCAAGTTTATTTGAACATATAGGGGAGCATTCGCGCAGCGTCTCGCAGAGAAGGTAAACGCAGAGGGAGCAAAGAATTAGATAAAGAGAGAAAAATAAAAAAATATTACGAAATCAAAAAATCTAAAAATTTCTGAGAAAATAATATTTGTTGAAACGGGGTCAGCTAAATAAAGACCCTGAACATAAACCCATAATATAAACAGGGGTCAAGCAATTTAAAGACCCCAATTTTAAGAAAAAACAATTTTGCCAGTGCCAGGTCAGTTTTTACTGAGTCTGGCACTGGCAATTTTTAAATCATCAACTTACGGAACTCTAACTACATAGGATGAAGGTAGTGGTTGGGCGCGTCCAGCGTTGACTAGGGCTTGATAGACAAAGGCGGCAATCTCTGCCCTAGTAGCTTCACGATTGGGATTAAGTTGATTAACGTTGGGATAGTTAATTACTAATTGTCTGGCGGTTGCAGCCGCAACTGGACTAACTGCATAATTGGGGATCTGACCAGCATCAGTGTAAATAGAAATGACATTCTGATTATCAGCAGTTAAGCCTAGTCCATTAGCTAGGGCTACTAAGGCTTGCACTCTAGGGATTTGTTGCTGGGGTTTGAAAGTTCCATCAGGATAACCAGCTACAAATTGACTCTGGTATGCAGCTTGAATAGCAGCATAAGCCCAGAAATTACTGCTCACATCTCTAAACTGAATGGCAGCCCGTTTAGATGGTGGTGTTAAAGCTTTGGTGATAATGGTGGCGAACTGGGCGCGGGTTACAGGGTCATTGGGTTTAAATGTACCATCAGGAAAGCCCGCAATAATATTTTGTGCCGCCAAGGCTTCTATATAGCCTTTAGCCCAATAATTTGCAGCTACATCTCTAAATCCTGTTCCTGAACCGGGTTGATCAACGCTGGCGGCAACAAAATCTACCTGACCAAGAATTTTTTTCTGGTCGATATCATTACCCACAGCCAGAATGCGATTTGTTCTGGTGGCGTTATTCAAATCATAACGAGTGTTACTGCGAATCAAATTACCACCAGGATTTTCGTTAGTACCTAAATCTGGTTGAGCATTAACAGTGACTACAACACCATCTCGCTTATTGTTTTGAATGACATTTTTACGCAGGATGGGCTTGGCTGACTCTGAGATAAACAGACCGTCTTGGTTCTGTACAATTTGGTTTTCTACTACCAAAGGTGTAGAATCACCCCCAATAGCTATGCCAAAACCTGTGTCCTGAAATAAGTTATTGCGAATTTCACCTTGAGCCGATTTAGCAATAGAAAGTCCATTACCTGTGTTTTGAACAAAGATATTACTTTCAATTTTGGGGTTTCCTGTACCGGTCACAAAAACGCCATCCCTAGCACTTTTGGTAAAAGTGTTGTTTTTGATGGTGGGATTAGTGGATTCTACCCAGACACCAGTACCACGTTGATTGGGGTTGGTGACTGTTAAACCCGCAATTGTCGTATTTTCATTAGCTAAAATCGTTACGTCTTGTCTGGCAAAGGTGCGACTGGTATAAAAACCACCACCCGTAATTAATATTCCTTGTCCTCGGCTAGATTCATCACCTCGCAGTGTCACCCCTGGTTTGACTACGAGTGGAAATTGTTCTCCAGTTTCACTGTTATAGTTTCCAGGCGCAATTTGAATAGTAGTACCTGTTTGAGCCTGATTGAGAGCGTAGGTAATTGTTTTGTAAGGGGTGGTGGTATTACCAGCACCGGCTGTATCTGTACCAGTGGCGGGGTTGACATAAATCACTGGTGCAGTTGTGGGAACTTGCGCTGTGATGTTTGGATTGATTACTTGTGGATTGGCACTTACTTCGCTGGAAATTAGCGTTATTCCAGTGGTAGCCAAGAACAAAGCGATGATTCCTATGGATAGGGGTTTCGCTGAATACGTATTTAAGCCCTGATGTTTCATTGTTACGTCTGTGAAATGCTGAATATGGGTTAGTTGAATAGGTGTCATGTAGCGGATATCTAGCTACAAAACTTATGCAAAACTATAGCGGATGACTAGCGAATCAGCACCTAAGTTTCGCAAGAAAATACATAAATTATCTAGATTGAGGGGCAAAATCTGACTTTGAGGGTCATCAGGGGGATATGCCGCGCCTTTCGCGATCGCACCTAGTGTTGGTATATTAGTGAACAAATTGCTGGTTACAATCTATGTTGTTAATTCACAAAAATTTAGATGCTTCAGGAATTTAGCCCCGAAACAACAGAAAGGGGATCTCAATAAATAGATCCCCTTTCTATAAAGCTGGCATTGTTTTTTAAACTACTTGGAATTTTGTTGTTAATAAGCTAATGTTTCTAAAGTTTCCCTTAAATATCGCTGCACCTGCTGTTCTAGGCGCAGTTCTTGTAATTGAGTGTAGCTTTCTACTTGCCAGCGTTGGAAACCAGAACTAGCTGCGATCGCGTATTGGAGATTTTGCCAAATTTCTGAATCACGAGAAAATTGAAGTTTAGCCATATGCCCTTATTCCTCAGTTTCAACTTTAACAGTCAACTGGGGCAAGATTTTATTAACCCGCACCCCTAAAATCGTGAAATCCTGGTTAATCTTCTCTAAAGGTAACGGTTCTAGAGCAGCAAATTCTGTGTCATTTGTCACTAAAACTCGTGCTACACTCAGTGGAATTTGAAGAAATAAATTACTTGCCAAAAAGGTTAAGCCAGCCATTAATAATGCCAGACTCCGCCATTGTGGTAAAAAACTGGCTACACTCACCACTAGGGGAGTTACTTGGTAGAGTTGCCATAGCATCAAAATTGATATTATTGCTGCCAGCAGTGCCAGCACCCGATTTAACTTTGTATTAATTAAACAGAGAATTTTTCTTTGCTGCTCAGTCAGATTTTCTGGTTTGAGAGCAACTCCCAAAATGGCATATATGTAAAAAGGACGGCGTAACTGCATCCACAAAAGAGGAATCACACCAATTCCTGCTACTAACAAAAGCTCCACCCACACTGGTAATAGCGGCTGACCTACTGACAAAAACAATAAGCACAGCAGCAAAAACACAGGTAGTGTCGCCAAGCCAGCGACATGAATCCACAAAATAGGTTCAGAACGAAATGAGCGCATAGTTAAAGTCCTGATTCTTGAGTTTCGAGTTCTGGGTGTTGATTTTCAAGTTGTGAGTTGTGAGTTGAGAAAATTTCTGCAACTCTCTACTCATCACTTTTACTCAGCACTCAGAACTTTTTACTCAGCACTATCTTGTTAACGCCAAGGTACGACGTTTAGTTACCATCTGGTACGCATCAATGATGTCACCTTCAGCCCAGTCATGGAACTTATCCATGCCCACGCCGCATTCATAGCCAGCGTTGACTTCTCGCGTATCTTCTTTCATCCGCTTCAGGGAATCGAGTACGCCTTCATAGACGACTTTACTGCCGCGACGTATCCGTACTTTGCAGTTACGGACGAGTTTGCCAGATTGAACATAGCAACCAGCGACAGCACCGCGACCGACTGGGAAGACAGCCCGGACTTCGGTTTGACCGAGGGGTTCTTCGACCAACTCTGGTTCTAACAGACCTTCTAAAGCACCTTGGATATCTTCCAAGAGTTTGTAGATGATATTGTATTCCCGCACATCTACACCGGCTTCGTCGGCGGCTTGTCTTGCACCACTAGCATAGGTGGTGTTAAAGCCAATAATGACTGCGCCACTGGCTGCGGCCAAGTCAATATCTGTTTGAGTGATTTCCCCTGCTGTAGACAACAGCATCCGAATTTGAACTTCGTTTTGGGGAATTTGTTTGAGTGCGCCTACAATTGCTTCCACAGAACCCTGTACGTCGGCTTTCAAGATTAAGTTGAGTTCTTTCAACTCGCCTTCTTGAGCTTGAGCCGATAGGGTAGTGAGGGTGACACGTCCCTGTAACAGACGCGATAGGCGTTGTTTGTCGGCACGGTCTGAGGCGATCGATCTGGCTTCTTTTTCGTTATGGAAGACCTCGAATTCGTCACCTGCGGCGGGTACGTCACTTAAACCCAGTACCTCAACAGCGAAGGAAGGAGAAGCAATATCTACCCGTTTGCTGCGATCGTTAACCATTGCCCGGACTTTACCGAAGGCTGAACCAGCGACGAGCATATCTCCCACACGGAGAGTACCGTTTTGAATCAGTAGGGTAGCTACTGCGCCTTTAGCTTTATCTAAATGCGCTTCAATTACAGTTCCTCTGGCTGAACGATCTGGGTTGGCAGATAGTTCTCCAACTTCTGCGACCAAGAGAATCATTTCTAGGAGCGTATCGAGGTTTTCTCCCCTGATGGCACTCACGGGAACCATAATTGTCTCACCGCCCCATTCTTCTGGTGTTAGACCATACTGGGTGAGTTCTTGCTTGACGCGATCGGGCTGCGCCCCTTCTTTGTCAATTTTGTTGATGGCAACAACAATCGGTACGCCTGCGGCTTGAGCATGGCTAATCGCTTCCACTGTTTGGGGACGCACGCCGTCATCCGCAGCCACTACTAAAATTGCTATATCTGTCACCCTTGCTCCCCTTGCCCGCATTGCAGTAAAGGCTTCGTGACCGGGTGTGTCCAGGAATACTATCTGATGTGGCTGACCTTCATGTTCAATGTCTACGTGGTATGCACCAATATGCTGGGTAATCCCACCAGCTTCACCAGAGGCTACCTTCGTTTTCCGGATCGAGTCGAGTAAGGTAGTTTTACCGTGGTCTACGTGACCCATAATTGTCACTACTGGTGGACGACGGATGAGGTATTCCTGGTCGCCAACATCAATCATGTTTGTGACTTTGCGGGCTTCAGCTTCTGGTTCGGCTGTTTCGATTTCTACTTCTAGTTCTTTTCCAACTAAAGTAATTGTCGGGATATCCAGATTTTGGGTGATACTCACCGCCATGCCTTTCATAAACAGGATTTTAACAATCTCTGTGTCGGCTACTATTAAACCGTCAGCTAGTTCCTGCACCGTCATGGGGCCTGTAACTACCAATGTGCTTGGACGATCGCGTTTGACCTCAACTTCTTGTTGGCGGCGATTATGGTCACGAGAACCGAACTTTTTACTTCTGGTAGTTGGGGAACTAACCACAGCAACGCTAGAAGGCTGTGCCGGTCGGGCTGCTTTAGGTTTGGGAGGACGAGCAATAGAAAGGCTCACTTGAACGGCGGCTGGTATTTCTAGTCCGTCTTCATCGAGTAAATCATCTTCTTCAAAATCATCCTCGAGGATGGGCTTGACTCGCTTACCTTTGACCCCTACCTTACCGGCTTTTTCTTTAATTTCGTCAATGATCTCTTCTTCTTGCCACTTTTTCCCACCCTTAGCTAGACGGGGCGGTGTCGGGCGTTTTAAATCAAGGAGATCAGGTGTAGCTCGATCATTAGGAGCTTCTGCTCTGTTCGATACTCCTCCTGCCATCGGTTTTGGCGGAGTTGCTACTGGCATTGCTGCTACAGCTTCGGATGGACGTGCTGGTCTACTAGGACGTTGCCCTTCTCCTGCTGACCCACCTGGTCGATTAGCTCGATGTTCGGGTTTGGCTGGGGATGGAGTGGTGCGTAGCTGTTTTTGTACTGGAGCTTGGGAGGTCTCTGTTTGTGTAGGTTTAGAGACTTTCGGCCTAGGTTGATCGCGATCTTCATCTGCACGCTGTGGGCGTTCACGTTTGAGGATCGGTTTTTCTGAAGTACTTACCTGTTCTGCTAAGTCTAACTGTTCTGCTAGAGGTCTAGCAGGTGGAGCTACCAGTTGTGGTTTTTGAGGTTTCTCTGGTCTTGGTCTGGATGAAACTACTTTTTCTGGTTTCTCATCTGCGATTTTTTCAGATGCCTCTGTTTTTGGCGTTGGCTCTGTTTCTGGGGCAGCTTGTACTTGAGAAGTTTCAGATTGATTCCGGGGAACAGGTCGAGTGGGAGCCGTCGGCTTCATGGGTGAGACTTGTGTAGCGAAGGGCTTTGGTGGTGCAGGAGAATTAACGTCAGATGAAGCAATTTGATGATTGCTAGCTACTGAAGCTTCGGGGGCATTAGAAGTAGGATTTTTCAATATTTTGGGTTTGCGAATTTCCAAAATTTGTTGTTTGTGAGGTTGGGCTGGGCGGTTGCGCGAGCCGGTGGGTGATGAATTGGGTTTATGACTAGATGTATTGAATTCTTTTTTGGGCGTTCCATTTGTAGCTGCTAGT
This sequence comes from Anabaena sp. CCY 9402-a, assembly GCF_963920945.1. NCBI lineage: Bacteria > Bacillati > Cyanobacteriota > Cyanophyceae > Nostocales > Nostocaceae > Anabaena > Anabaena sp. CCY 9402-a. The sequence goes on along the minus strand of NZ_CAWUDL010000015.1, from coordinate 5,682 downwards.
TTTTCAGCGGCCGCCCTAATATTTTCTGCCTCTGTTTCTGAGATTGTACTGCTATGACTTTTGACCGCGATGTTGAGCTGGTCGCAAATTGCTAATAGCTCTTTGTTATCCAAATTCAATTCCTTTGATAATTCGTAGATTCTAACTTTGCCGTTGTTCATCCACTCTTCCCCTTTAATTTACAGTTTTTTTGCGGATGGTTGCCTGGGAGTGCGACATCTCCATCCTTCGATTACTGTTTTTAGGTTGCCCTTGGTGTGTTTGCCGGTGCCTCCAATCAGGAAAGAGAGATGTGTCGGTTTAATATTGGCATCTCCACCGTAAACGGTTGTTAACGGACAACCATAAATTTTTTCTAGAGAAAAGGTGTTTATGATTGCTGGTGATGCCGAACTGCGCCTGAACGCTACCAGGTTGCCATTCGGTGGTTTTTTGTTTTGTTGATTCTGAGTCTTCCACAACACAATTGAATGAAATTTGTTGGGAGTACTGCTTTGCTCTTCTTTGTTTTGGGAGAGCAGTTTGCTAACTACACCCATTTACTATTTTGGCACTAAGCCCGACAATTGTAGAGGGTGTGTCATCCCTCGAAATATTTGGGCTTTTAGCAAAATTTCCCTAGGAATTGAGGTCAAGAAACTAGTTTAGACCTAAATTGGCTTTTGGGGATTGTTTGGGGGTAGATGTTGCCACAATGTTTGGTACAGTGTTTCTGGTACTGATGCACGTAGCGATCGCCCTAGTTTATTTTTTTTCTGAGCCGTTTGCAAACAGCTCTGTTGCAGGCAAATATAAGCTGAACGCCCCATGCCCTCATTTAATTGTACCTTCCCGGAAGGAAAGACACGGACAATCCTCCAAAACTCTTCTTTTAAACCTACTTTGCGGCAACTGACACAACGCCGATAATTGGGTTTCATCGGGATTCTGAGCATTTAACAGGATTGTGGTCGGTAATAATTAAAGTTAAGTAATCATGAAGATTGGTACTGAAATTAATCCTACCAGAACTTTATTTAAGCTGATAAGTTACTCTTCGTCATTGGTGTCAAACGGTTCATTCTCAAAATCTTCCATTTCGTCTATTTGATTTTCTTCATCCTCTAGCTCCTCAAATTCCATGTCATCTTCCTCTGGTGTATACTGGGCGCGAACAGCAGCAAATTTTGCATCTTCTCCTGCGTGGTCGTACTTGGCTTTGTCTTTGATATCGATTTTCCAGCCAGTCAACCGAGCAGCTAAACGTACATTCTGTCCTTCTTTGCCAATGGCTAAACTAAGTTGATCTTCGGCTACTAATACGTGAGTTTGCCGACTCTCCGTGTCCATAAGACGCACTTCGTCTACCCGCGCTGGACTGAGAGCGTTGGCGATGTATGTGGCTGGGTCTGGAGACCAACGAATTACATCTATTTTTTCACCGCGTAATTCATTAACTACTACTTGAATGCGTGATCCCCTAGCACCAATACACGCACCTACTGGGTCTACATCGCGATCAAGTGTGTCTACGGCTATTTTAGTCCTTGGCCCTACATATCGTGAGGGAGGATTAGCCTCTCTGGCTACAGCCACAATCCGCACTACTTCATCTTCAATTTCTGGTACTTCGTTGGCAAATAAATAAACTACCAACCCAGCATCGGCACGAGATACAAGCAGTTGTGGCCCACGTTGCTGACCTTGTGAAACTTTTTTGAGATACACCTTAAATGTAGCATTAGCACGATAGTTATCGTTGGGTAATTGCTCCCGCTTGGGTAGTTCGGCTTCTACCTCTGGTTGCCCAAAGGTACTGCTGACTGCTAAAATTACGGATTGCCGTTCAAACCTTAAAACTCTGGCTTGCAGTACAGTGCTTTCCAAGTCTTGGAATTCTTCTTGCACCATTTGACGCTGTTGATCCCGGAGTTTTTGCGCTAGCACTTGCTTCGTTTGCATTGCTGCCATCCGCCCAAATTCTCCCTGATCGGGGGTGACATCCAACACTACAGAATCCCCTAACTGGGCTTCAGGTGCTACTTGCTGCACTTCGTCTAAGGATATCTGATGATCGGAATTATTAACTGCTTCTACAATAGTTTTTGTGGAAAGTACGCGAAACCCTTCTCCATCAATATCTAATTCAACTTCAAAATTATCAAAGTAATCTTCATCAAACTGTTTGCGTTCTAAATTTTGAGCGCGGCGGTAACGTTCGTAACCTTTAAGTAATGCCTCTCTAATCGCTGATTGCACTGCCAGGCGAGGCAAATTACGCTCACGACTAATACTTTCTATTAAATCTTTTAATCCTGGTAAAGTAACCATTGACATAAGCAATCTCCTTTAAAAATTGGGGACTGGAGAGTAGGGATTAGGAATTGGGAATTCGGGAAGAATAAAAATTACGCATTAAGTAAGTGACTGGGATTAGAGCAAAGTTCCACTCTAGCCCTAGCTTTAAGCCTTTAACTTCTAATCCCTAGTCCCTAGTACAGCGTGGTTTAAATAAAGCGACATTTCAAACAAGCAAAAGCCTTGATATACAAACCTTTTGACCTTTGATTTCCACCTTGCGGTACTAGTCCCTAGTCCCTAGTCCCTCACTACTCAGTTATCGTGGCTCATCTAACTGCACCCTAGTAATGAGGGAGCGAGGAATTTCAATGACACGACCTTTTTGATTTAAGTAAATTTTTGTCTCATCGCGGCGAATCAGTTGACCATTCCATTCTTGTTGTCCTTCGTAGGATGGAGAAGTGGAGACAATGACAGGAAATCCTTTGAAGGAAATAAATTCCCTATCTGTTACTAACTGCCGTGAAATACCAGGACTAGAAACTTCCAAAACATAGGCATCTGGAATAATCTCTGTTGCATCAAAGGCGGCTTCTAGCGCACGGCTCATTCTCTCACAATCATCCAAGCCAGTATCTTGTAGGGGATTGCGGATGTCTATCCGTAAGACTGGTGGACGTTGGTTAGTATGAAAAACTATGCCAACGACTTCCAATCCCAGTTGCTCTGCTACTGGTACTGCCAAATCTGTAATTTGTGGAACTAGAGGATGAGCCATGTCCGAAACCAATAAAAAAAGTGGGCATTAACCCACTTCCTGCGATAGAAATATCTTCCAAGAAGTCTTGTGACGAACCATAGTTGGTTCGCCTCTCATCTGAGTGTAGCGCATTTCTTTGATAGTCAATAGTCATTGAGCATTGAGCATTGGGCATTGACATTAGTTACTCTCCCCTGCTCCACTGCTTTTTCCCAGTCCCCAGCTTTTCAATGAGTGGATTTGCAATGAGTGGATTTTAGATTATTCAATCCAAAATCCAAAATCCGTCTTGAAAAGTTCCTACGGCGGGAAACCCGCCGTAGGAACTTTCCGCAAAATCTAAAATTCCTAGTCCCAGTCCCTAATACCTAATCTCCCGGAGAGTAGCTTGTTTTGCTACTGGTTGGATGGGTGGTTGGGTTTTGAGTTGTCTGGTTTGTTCTAAGATTTGGTCGATATCTTCTTGAGATAAACGCTGCACATAGTTAAGTTTGACTTCTTCTAGAAAGTCAACAAGTAAGCTCTGAATTTGAGAAATGACTTGCTGTTTCTGTATTTCAGTACCTAGGGCTTGACTGAAACGTTCTACAAGTTGATTAGTGAGTTTTTTGGCTACAGGATCTTCGACTGCACCGACTAGTGCTTTGTAGAGATTAGTGGTGAGTTGAGTTGCTAGTTGTTCGCTGAGTTGAGTTTGTATCTTTGTGACTCCAGGTAGGATTTGCAGATTACGAGACAGAGGGACTTGATGGAGTACAGTTTCGATGTTGTGGTGTAAAATCGCAGTTATTTCGGGTTGAATTTTTGGCAATACCTGATAGACAATTGTTTGTACCAGAAGACCAGCGATCGCTTCGATTTCATTTACATCATTTATATCTATATAGGGGCGCAAATTATCTTTCTGTAATAGCCAACGGATAATTTCACCCTCTTGAATAGAAATCTGCATCTGGTTGATGACTCGAATAACTACAACTTCTGTGATGTCTTCGGCAAAATTTGCGACTACTGTTTGGTGTAATTGTCTATTGAATGGTTGAAGATTGACTAATTTTGCTTGATCTAAACGCATAGTTACAGGGATAATTCGCAACCAACGCCAGAAGGGAATAAGCAGAAAGAGATCATACCATCGCCACAAAATAGCATTGAACCAACTAAAGCTAGGATGGCGACGTTTGATATAGAATATACGTGTCAAAAACTCTAGGCTAAATAACAAGACAAAGGGTAAATCAATCCACCAAAATATATCAACAAAATCACCACTTTCATCAACTTGGCGATAATAGTTAGTAGCAATTAAAGGTCGAATTTTTTGATTAAAAAAAATCATCTCTTTTTGCCAACCATTTTGGGATAAGTATGGTTGACTCCAAAAGGTGGCAAAGGACTGTTTTGCTGACCCTTTGGTGATGCGATCGCGCATTCGGTTTTTAATTTTTTCTAAAGTTCCACTTTTGTTAGCACTTGCAAATGGATTAGTCTCAATCATCTCACTGCTTAATCGGCTAAGTTCCTCTAATTTAGTTTTGGCCTCTGGTGATGTTAAGCCTGTCTGGCTGACTTGCGCTTCTAGGGCGTTTACTGCTTCTAGATAATTTTTTGTTTCTCTATGAGGTTCAATACCTTTAATGGGATCATATATCTGAGTAATTTGGGGAAATTTACCTAAATAGAAATTCCGCCAGGGTACATAACTTAAATCAAACAGCACTAAGCAGAGGTTGAGCATGGCAACTATTGCCATCAATCTTTCAAAATATAAGTTCGGTTTCTTTGATTTTTTCTGATTCGCCATTTTTCGTTGCAAATTATACAGTTTTTAATACGATATTTTAACTTAACTACATTCAGTGAATTACACAGTAGGATCATATATCAGCTAACTTACCCCCTAAGATAGATGAAAAAACTTATTTTTGATATAAGTGTTAAATTTTGTCAATGTGACTTTTAATAATCAGAAATCATAAATTATTAAGAAAAAATTATAAGAAAATATAAGATTTTTCTGTTAGCGTTTATAATGCTGACTTAATTCAATGGAGTGTGAAATTATGTGGTGTGGTTTCGGAAAATCAAGCATGATTATCGGTGCTGCTTGTTTGGTTACTGCTAGTGTAGTAATTTCAAATACAACCTTCGCAGCGCGTCAACGTAACTATACACCGCAAGAGTTCCGTTCGGTATTGCGGGGTTTAGGCTATAACGTTAAAGTTACAAATGCTCCCCTCACTGATGAGGAAACAAAAAAAGCAATTAGTGAATTTCAAAGAGGTTATAAGCTCTCTGTCGATGGCATAGCCGGGCCAAAAACCCAAGATTTTGCTGCTACTATCGTGCAAATTCTTCAAGGCAATTTAAATGCTGTCCTTAAGCCTAAATCTCCTTTGGCTCGTGACCAATTTTACAGCGATCGCACAGAAGAGTTAGTCAAAGAGTATCAGAAAAAAAATCAACTACAAGAAACGGGTATAGCTAATTTGGCACTCCGCCAAAAGCTAGATCAAGCAGCGAAGAACATTATTAATCAACCCAGTACGAAGCCATCACCATCACCAACCGCGACACCATCACCAACCCCGACACCATCACCAACCGCGACACCATCACCAACCGCGACACCATCACCAACC
>NZ_CAWUDL010000014.1:0-89286 GCF_963920945.1 Anabaena sp. CCY 9402-a | reverse complement strand
CTAGCATCCCTAGGTTCTATAGATGATGTTTTTTGTCAATGCGTAAGTCCTAATTTTGTAGCTTTTTTTGAGTATTTGTGGTTTTAAATTTCCATGTGCAAGCATATGCGATCGCCCCCGATGGGGCGCAGACGATAGCTTGCTGCTTTAATTAAGAAACTACATCCACATAACTAGGAATATTCGCCCTAGTATCTTGTGATTCCATCGTAGGCTGTGCTGACACAATATTCTTTATTTTCATAGCCGAAATTACAGACAGCAACTTTGGTAGCCCAAGACAAACAACGGTATTGACAATAGTTAAGAGGATACCATCAATGAAACTCATAGACTTACCCTTGGTTTAAAATTTGTGATCCATCCTTATCTTAGTGTGAATTACAAATTGCATCATTGATCACATATTTTGATTTTCTTCTGCTATCCATAAGTTTAGTCTATGTATATTTTTATTAAGCAAAAGTATTTTTATACCTCCTCTGAAGAAATAACACCAAAATCTATTTTTATCTATATATTGATCTCACTGAATAACTTAAAATATTTGTATATTAAAATCAAAAATACCTTACGAAAAACACTTCATTAGAACTGAGGATAACAGTCTAATTTTGAAGTTTTCGCAAGGTTGCAACAAAAACTAATAATCAAGATTCATCGAATTGATATAAGTACAAATTCGGTCTTAATTGTGCAGAGAAGAGAACCAAAAATAGTCAATCAATTCGGAGAACATTTGGCACAAAAATGTGGGCTGAATTTACAAAACTCCCTACCCGTTAAGGTGTAAGTCGTACAGTAGGGAAAACTAGTCATACCCCTACCTGTTTCTCGCCATTTTACAACCTTGAGTAGTCTGTGATTCTGTTTGCTTTGAGGTGGTGAGAGAATCAATGATAAAAGCTTGGGTAACGCCAAACAGGCTAAAACATTGATCAGAGTTAGTAAGAAAGTGTCTAGTAAACCCATAGGTAATCACCCCCATGCAATAATTAGGTGGCCGCTATTGATATTTGCAGAGTGGATTTAGCAGTCAGAATTTAAGAGTCAGACCTATTACCAAAATCGGGAGATTACTCTACTTAATGAATCTATCAACGATACCAAACACTGATAAATCATAAGTTCCGACTTCTGTGTTCTGAATTCCTACCTAAAAACCATAGATTTTGGTTTATATAAATTTACCTTAGCATAGAGTCATATCATAATCATGTCCGATTGATTACTTTATTGCCGATCTCAACAGGCTTCGTTTTGGTTTAGCTAAGTGTTAAGGTTGCGAAACTGACTACATCGTGAGTGATGTAGATATAGATAAGCGATATTGTAGCGTAATAGCAGAATCAATTTAGACAGAGCCAATTTTGAATTTGAGGTGATATGTGATGATAACCATCCAACCGGGGTCTTCTCTTTTAGCCAATATTAGCAAGCAAGAAAGTCTATCAATACAGCGTTTGGTAGATTATACCAACGTAGAGTCACTGCCAGAAATTTGGCCATTGGCAGCGCAAAAATTTGGTGACATTGTGGCTCTGCACAATCCCCATGCTAAACCAGAGGTAAAAATCACTTATAGCCAGTTAGCAGAAAAAATTCAGCAATTCGCGACTGGTTTACAAGTCTTGGGAGTACAAGTAGGCGATGGCGTTCCGCCCACCGGAGGTGATCGCCTTTCCTTAATTGCAGATAATAGTCCACGTTGGTTCATCGCCGATCAAGGCATACTCACAGCCGGGGGAGTAAACGCGGTGCGGAGTTCCCAGGCTGAACGGGAAGAACTGCTGTATATCGTGGCTAATAGTGGTAGTAAAGCTTTAGTAGTCGAAGATTTAAAGACACTCCAGAAACTCCGCGATCGCCTTAACGATTTACCAATTGAGTTCATTATCTTACTTTCCGATGAAACGCCACCAGCCGAGGAAACTATCAAAATCCTCAACTATAGCCAATTACTAGAACTTGGTACTAACCATACCCTAGTGAAAGTCAAGCAAACCTCAGAAAATCTCGCCACCTTGATTTACACCTCTGGGACTACAGGTAAACCCAAGGGAGTGATGCTTTCTCATGGCAACTTATTGCACCAAGTCAAAACCCTGGGAACAGTAGTACAACCCCAACCAGGGAATATAGTTTTAAGCATTCTTCCCACTTGGCACAGTTACGAACGTAGTGGTGAGTATTTCTTGCTTTCTCAAGGTTGTACGCAGGTTTATACTAATTTACGTTCCGTTAAAAAAGATTTAAAAGACTTCAAACCCCATTACATGATTGCCGTTCCCCGGTTGTGGGAATCGATTCATGAAGGTGTGCAGAAGCAGTTTCGCGAACAACCAGCAAAAAAACAACGCCTCATCTATTCTTTACTAGGTGCGAGTGAGAGATATATTAAAGCCAAGAGAATTGCTCAAGGCTTAAGTTTAGATCATATTCATGTCTCCTCTATGGGACGTTTAGGGGCAAGAATATTAGCATCAGCTTTATTTCCCCTCCACGCCCTAGGAGAACGTTTAGTTTACGCCAAAGTCCGGGAAGCCACAGGAGGACGCATCAAACACGTCATTAGCGGTGGTGGTGCATTACCCCGACATATAGATAACTTTTTTGAAATTGTTGGTGTAGAAATTTTACAAGGTTACGGTTTAACAGAAACTTCCCCCGTTACCAACGCCCGCCGTCCTTGGCACAATTTGCGCGGTTCATCCGGACAACCAATTCCCGGTACAGAAGTTAAGATTGTAGACCCTGAAACTCGCAGACCTTTAGCAGATGGACAACGAGGTTTGGTGTTGTTGCGAGGGCCACAAATCATGCAAGGCTATTACCAAAATCCTGAAGCTACAGCCAAAGTCATTGATGCTGAAGGTTGGTTTGATAGCGGTGACTTAGGCTGGATAACACCATATAATGACCTAGTGCTGACGGGAAGGGCAAAAGATACGATTGTCTTGACCAATGGGGAAAATATCGAGCCGCAACCCATCGAGGATGCTTGCTTGCGATCGCCCTACATTGACCAGATTATGCTAGTTGGACAAGACCAACGCTGTATCGGTGCTTTGATTGTCCCCAACCTAGAAGCTTTGGAAAAATGGGCTGAGGGTCAAAATCTTACCTTAGTTACGCAGGATGATAATTTAACCTCTTCATCCAGTGAAACCATCACCCTGGAGAGTAAAATGATCCAGGATTTATTCCGGCAAGAATTAAATCGGGAAGTGCAGAACCGTCCGGGTTATCGCTCAGATGACCGTGTAGGGCCGTTTAGACTGATTCTAGAGCCGTTTTCGATGGAAAATGGCTTAATGACACAAACGCTGAAAATCCGGCGACACGTTGTCATGGAACGCTACCACGATATGATTGCCGCCATGTTTGCCTAATAATTCCAGACTGCAAAATACAAGAGTGAACGTGAAATTTTTATGACTGATGTCTCCAATCCTAATCTGCTTTTAAAGCGCGTCGTTAACGTCAAAGTTATTGTCACTCCCCTCTGGAAAGAGGAAGTGCAACAACAACTGCAAGCGCAAATCAACCAACTTGATCAGCAATTGCAACAGTTGGACGTTGAAGGACAAAGAGCGATTTCTGCCATTCAAAAGCAAAGTCTCCAGCCACCTGGCCCCCAAACCCTCCAACAAATTGATAATATCCAACAGCAAATCAATCAAAAGAAAACCGAATTCCTAGAGCAGAAAAACCAAATGCTGCAAAATCTCCAACAAGTACAATTGCTGGAGTTGGATCAAGAAGTGAATCAATTCCAAATGGAAGGCTTTTTCCGTGTCGAACGGGGCGATAACTTAATTAGCAAAATGCAAGTTGAAATCGTTCTCCGAGATGGAGTTGTTGAAGAAATTCGTGGCGATCTTTAATTAAAGTTGCGAATTCTCAAATTAAATGTATGATACCCCGCCCCTCGTGGGCGGTCTTTTAATTCAGGACGTTGCCCACGCCCCGCTACCGCTAATAGCACTCCACACACCACACTCATTACTCATTACTCACTACTCACTACTCATTACTCACTACTCACTACTCATTACTCATTACTCACTACTCATTACTCACTACTCATTACTCACTACTCACTACTCATTACTCATTACTCAGCACTCAGCACTCAGCACTCAGCACTCAGCACTCAGCTTGACATTGACTTTTAGAACCCACCCAAACAATTTGCCAAATTGGAGGTGAACTTGATAAGAGCGATCGCCCGAAACGATTCATCTCCACTCGATATTTCATCGCCGTAGATGAATCACCCTGAGACGGTGTTTGAATCACTGTCACTAAAGCTTGATTCGGTTGTGGATAGGTAACTTCTACCTGGCGATCGCTCTTTGTGGGTTGAAAATCATCTAATAAATTCACCGCCAGCTTCGCCGGATCGCTACCTTGTAAGGGAGAATTGACACTTTCTAAAGGTATATTTTCATATTGAGCGCGTTCCGAGTCTTCCACAATCTCTTGAGAATGTTGTACGTCTGACAAGGGCTGTGGTTGAGCATTGATATTATCCACGATTGGTATTGCTGTTTGGTACTGAATCATATAAACACCAGCACCAGCAGTAGCAAAGATACTAAGTATCAAAATCAAGAAGAACTTCAGTTTTACTGACATAAAACTAAATACGCATTGTAAAAAAACTAATGGTCAATTTGGGATTTTCAATTGATGTTTAACAACTAATTACTCCCTATAATCTTCCTTGGGAAAGCTCCTAATTTCTGATAATTGCTGATGAGTGATACAAAAATATATGAAAATTTCATAAAAATTGTGAAAAACTCATGCTAGAAGAGACTGATAGCCAGCAGCAACAATCGATTATTACATGGAAGCAATAGACCTCATTGTCGCTGGGATGTTCCGAGGGGACAGGTGACAGGGAAGATTTGAAGCCAATTCCCAATGCCCAATTCCCGATTTAAAATAGAAAATCTCAACCATAAAACTCTCCAGCTAAGATACAATTCGATCTGGCAAAAGCTGTTAAAGTCCATAAACCCATTGATTCTAGAACCACCATATGAGCATTCACGAAGTATTCATGCCGGCGCTGAGTTCCACTATGACCGAAGGCAAAATTGTCTCCTGGGTAAAATCGCCGGGGGATAAAGTGGAAAAAGGCGAAACAGTGGTGGTTGTTGAGTCAGATAAGGCAGATATGGATGTAGAAACCTTCTATGAAGGGTATCTCGCACATATCGTAGTCCAAGCAGGTGACAGTGCGCCTGTAGGAGCTGCGATCGCTTATGTTGCCGAAACTGAAGCCGAAATCGAAGCTGCCAAATCTATGGGCAATTCCGGCGGTGCAGCAGCTACTCCTACAGCTACACCTCAACTGGTTGCAGCTACAGCCTCAGTGGGAACACCAACTGTAGCATCTCAAAATGGGTCTAACCATCAGGAAGGTAGACTCGTAGCTTCACCAAGAGCGCGTAAGTTAGCCAAAGAATTGAAAGTGGATTTGACTACTCTCAAAGGTAGTGGCCCTTACGGTCGGATTGTCGCCGAGGATGTAGAATCTGTCGTGGGTAGAACTACTGCACCTACTGCTCCCACAACCCCCGCACCAAGCATCACCCCAGTTGCACCACCAGCACCACGAACACCCGCACCAGTAGCAGCCGTTCCTGGTCAAATAACACCATTCAATGCTCTACAAAACGCCGTCATTCGGAATATGGTAGCTAGCCTAGCAGTACCAGAATTCCGTGTTAGTTACACAATCACCACTGATGGGTTAGACAAACTTTACAAACAAATTAAATCCAAAGGCGTAACAATGACAGCGTTACTGGCGAAAGCCGTAGCGGTGACATTACAAAAACACCCACTTTTAAATGCTAGCTATTCTGATCAAGGTGTAGTTTATCATGGCGACATCAATATTGCCGTAGCTGTGGCGATGGATGATGGCGGTTTAATTACACCAGTATTAAAAAATGCCGACCAAGTAGACATTTATTCCCTCTCACGCAGCTGGAAGTCTCTAGTAGAACGCGCCAGAGCCAAACAACTGCAACCCGATGAGTATAACAGTGGTACTTTCACCCTGTCTAACTTGGGAATGTATGGTGTAGATACATTTGATGCCATTTTACCCCCCGGACAAGGTTCAATTTTAGCGATCGGTGCATCTCGTCCCCAAGTTGTAGCTACCCCAGACGGTTTGTTTGGTGTGCGTCAACAAATGCAGGTCAATATTACTTCTGATCACCGTATTATTTATGGTGCTGATGCGGCGGCGTTTTTACAAGACTTGGCTAAGTTGATTGAGACTAACCCTCAATCCTTGACTCTTTAATAAAAAACTTCATCCCATTCTGGGTAGATTTTTGAGGCATTGGGCATGGTAAAGAGTTACCATTGCCCAATCTTTATGCCAAACCCGTAGAGACGCTGCAATGCAACGTCTCTACGGGTTTTATTGTTTCGGCAAATTATCTTAATTCAAAAATTATTAGAACTGAATCCGGAATGTGGGAGGCAAAAACTGGAGTAAAAAACAGAATAAGGAAGAAACAGTCAGTAACCCAGCCCTAAAGGGACTGGACTTGTAAGAGTAATCAAGCAAGCCGTACTGACCCGTCTAAGTCTTAGCTGACTACGTTTTTTGAGTTACGACACCCTGGGATACGCAGCCAGTCCCCTGCTCTGTCGCTTGTGATTAAACAGTTCTAAGGTCACTGGAACAGTGTTGCAAGCCTAACAAGCTCTTAAAACATTGACTAGGCTAACTTTACTCCCGCAAGGGAAGGCTCTATTGAGCAAAAACATTATGCGTACAGGGTGAAAAGTTTGAAACGGTAATTGTCCCGCCCTTAAGTGCAGTACAACAGCACACCAAACAGAGTAACCCCAAGGCGAATATTCAAGGCGGTTAAAACCGTGCGAGTCGTTTTCCTCTCAGCACTAAAGTGACTGAGTTTCCCACTTACCGATTTTTTTTATGATTAATTTATTCTCCAACCCCATCAAACTTGCCACTATCACTCTGATTGCAGGCACTTCATTGTCTTTGACTAGCTTGCCTGCTTCTGCTAATAACACCAGAGTTTATGTCAAAAACTCCTCATGTGTGACTTATAACAATAGCGGAAAAGTTGTTGGAACAGTCAATCGCGGTTACTACCCACTCAACCGAATTTACAAAGGTAGAGATGGCAGAAATTATGCTCGGATTTATGCCGATTTCCGGAGATCAGGGCAAGGTCTAGGATATGTAAATATACCAACTTCTTGCCTTAATCATAATGGCAGATATGTTATCGAATACTAACTAATAGTCTGTTTTCTAACCTAAAAAGCCATAATTAAGCGATCGTGAAAGGTTAGATAATTTAGAACCCCGGTTTATCGAGAAAGCCGGGGTTTTTCGGTCTCATGAATGAGTAAAAATACTGGGATATTTAATCCTCAACAACTAGCTTGATCAAAATCACCAAACTCCCGACCTTCCAAGCATTCATCAGATGATCAGGATAAATTTATAAAAGAAATATTAAATTTTTGATAGTAAATTGGTAGTTATTGTGTAGCAGAAATTATGATTTGGCAAAGAAGCAGTAATGATACTAATATAGATAAAAAATTGTGGTTAGATTAATAACATTACCTGCCAGCCATTGTTTGAGCTATGAATCGTTTTTCTGGGAACATCACAAATCTTCGGGAGTACAGCTTAGAACAAAATCGGCTGGCTCAAATGTGTGGTTCTAAGCAACTATTCCGCGATCGCTATGAAATATTACGTATTTTAGGTAGGGGTGGTTTTGGTATCACTTTTCTCGCACAAGATGCGGTATTACCCGGTAATCCTCTATGTGTGATTAAACAACTTTGTCCGAAGGTAACTAGCACGAAAAGTTGGCAAAATGCGTGTAACCGTTTTGTGCAGGAGGCTAAAACCTTAGCTAAACTTGGTAGCCATTCGCAAATTCCCATGTTGCTAGACTATTTTGAAGGCGACGGGGAACTGTATTTAGTGCAAGAATACATCCAGGGTTGGACTTTAGCGCGAGAAGTCAGGCGTAATGGTACAAAGACAGAAGCTGAAGTAAAACAGTTTTTGCGGGAATTACTGCCAATTTTGCAATATCTCTATCAAAATCAAGTCATTCATCGAGATATTAAACCCCTAAATCTACTGCGCTGTGCGGATGATCAGCGCATAGTCTTGATAGATTTTGGCGCAGTCAAAGAAAACTTGGTTGATGTTGGGAATGATTCACTCAATTCCATCATGAATACTCACTTTGTAGGCACAATGGGGTTTGCACCACCAGAACAATTTTCTCTGCGTCCTGTATATGCTAGTGATATTTATGCCCTAGGGATGACTTGTGTTTACTTGTTAACTGGCAAAGGGCCATTAGAAATGGAAAATCATAGCCAGACTGGTGAAATATGTTGGTATAAATATGTAAATGTGAGTGACAGTTTTGCTCATATCTTAAACAAAATGTTAAAGTTTTCCCTCAATGAACGCTTCCAGAAACCTAGTGATGTTACTAGAGCTTTGAGGGTAGAAAGTGATATGCCAAACTTAAGTAACTGTTTGACTACCCAACCCATCAAAAATACACTTCCAGCAAAAATAGATCCTGCTCAAGAATACCTATCACCTATAGCCAGAACTGCGATTGCTATTCGGGAATGGAGAGCCAAACTAAAAACCAGACAGTCTCAAAGTCAATTATATTGAGGCAGAAAAGTTTGTAGTAAGAACTTTAGTTCTTAGTCAGGACTAAAGCCCTGACTAAGAACGTGCTGACTCATCACCTGCAATTTGGCAAAATACTAGCATCTAGCCTAAACACCTCTAGAACACGACATTTTATTGCGGAATATTATATAATCGAGAGAATAATTAATCAGGTAGAAAGAATCCTGCTTAGGGACTGCCTGTTTGTACTAGCATTTACCAAGATTTACCATATCAATAAAACCCCAATTCCTAACACCATTAGAGTAGAGGCATAGCAGTGCTACGTCTGTACATTCAGGGAAATTACGGGGTTAACTTAACATAATTTTTCATGCAGCCGCACTTATCAGAACATGATCTGCTGCTTAAATCCAGATTGCCTAAATCCTCATAATTCAGATGGAAAAAAGTCTTGTCAAAGTTGTGGTACTCCTTTAGTATCACTGTTAAGAAATCGCTTCCGTGTCATCCGCGTGCTTTCTGATGAGGGAGGATTTGGTAGAACCTATCTATCAGAAGATAAAGATAAATTAAATGAACATTGTGTCATTAAACAATTAGCACCAAAATTTCAAGGAACTTGGTCACAAAAAAAAGCCGTAGAGTTGTTTGCTGAAGAAGCTAAACGATTACAAGAACTAGGAGAACATCCCCAAATTCCCACACTGTTGGCTTATTTTGAACAAGACAACTGCTTGTATTTAGTACAACAGTTTATTAATGGACAGAACTTATTAAAGGAGTTGCAGCAACGCAAAAACTATAGGCCAGGGGAAATTCAAGCCATTCTCTTAGATATACTACCTGTCCTGAAATTTATTCACGATCGCGGTGTAATTCATCGTGACATCAAACCAGAAAATATTATCCGTTGTCGCAGTGATGGGCGATTAAATCTCATTGATTTTGGTTCTTCTAAGCAATTAACCGCCAAAGCCCAGAATTTTGGGACATCGATTGGTTCACATGGTTACTCACCCCTAGAACAAATCCGGGATGGTAAAGCTTATGCAGCTAGTGATTTATTTGCCTTGGGGGCTACCTGCTTTCACCTGTTAACGGGAGTTTCGCCCTTCCAATTGTGGATGGAACACGGCTATGGTTGGGTAACTAATTGGCGGAAATATTTGCACCGTCCTATTCATCCAGAGTTGGATTTTGTGCTGGATAAACTGTTGCAAAAAGACCTCAAAGACCGCTACCAATCAGCCGATGAAGCCCTGCAAGATATCACTCCCAAACAGCAGCTTGCATTACCAGCTGCCGGACAAACATCGGGAAAAATCCCTTCCACCCAAGTACATCAGACACCACGTTTAGGAATCTTACGCGGCTTAATGCGAACTGGTGTGTTAGTGTCGGCTTTAATTCTATTATTTGGGTTTAGTGAATCTTGGTATGACCAATATCGCCGGATTTACAGCAGTTTATCCCCAAAGCTGATTCAGCGTCACAATAATTCCGCACCGGGGAAAGCGTTTTTAGCACAGCCACAAAAAACAACCTTGAGAGAGGTGGCTTTAGCCAACACCCTCCCAGGACATGAAAACGCTGTTTCCTCTGTCGCCGTCAGCCGAGATGGTAAAATCATTGCTAGCAGTGGAGACGATCGCACCATTAAATTATGGAATATCGCCACCAGTGAAGAAATCGCTACTTTAAAAGGACACTCCCGCAAAGTCAATGTAGTAGCCATTAGTCCCGATGGTAAAACCTTGGTGAGTGGTAGTGATGACAACACCGTTAAAATCTGGAATCTGAAAACTCGTCAGGTAATTCACACCTTAGCCGCCCATAGCGACGCAATTCACGCTTTAGCTATCAGTCCCAATAGTAAAACCTTGGTAAGTGGTAGTGATGACAAAACTATCAAAGTCTGGAATCTAGCTAACGGCAGATTAATCACTTCACTCAGAGGTCATAGATTTTGGATACGTTCTGTTGCAATTAGTACCGATAATGTGACTATTGCTAGTGGTAGTTTTGATAAAACCATCAAAATCTGGAATTTACAAGCTGAATCTCTCATCCGCACAATTGCAGGTAGTGGCGAGACAGTGACATCAATTGCCTTTAGTCCTGATGGTAACACCCTCGCCAGTGCTAGCCGCGATCGCACCATCAAAATCTGGAATTTAGACGAAGGTACAAGACTCCGCACTCTCCAAGGTAGTACGGAAACAGTTACGGCTATTGCCTTTAGTCCTGATGGTAACACCCTCGCCAGTGCTAGCCGCGATCGCACCATCAAACTCTGGAACTTAGAAACCGGTGAAGAACTTCGTACCCTCGTTGGGCATGAAAACACAGTTACATCCGTCGTTTTTACACCTGACGGTCAAAGTCTCATTAGTGGTAGTGAAGATAACACTATCAGAGTTTGGCGTGTGGGTAATTAAATACTTAGAGGCGAATTGGAAATCAATAATTTATATTGGTCGCTATTCATAAGGCCGCGCATTGGGCGGCTACGCCGACTTGTAGCAAATGCCGTCTCCCGGTAAGTTTGTGGCTGTACCGGGAGTTCTCTGGCTCTATTCAGATAAAATAGAGATAATATTCGTTGTCAGAATTTGATATGGATGCTTTAGTTCAAGAACTTGACATCAAACTGCGCCAATGGAAACCTGATATTGTTGAACAGGTACGCCAGTGCCTTGTAGAAATCATTGAATTGGCAGACCAAGATGCTCTAGATATTCTTCGCTCTAGAGTAGTTGAACAAGAAGTATTGGATCTGATTGATGAACCCTAAACCTGGTGAAGTATGGCTAGTAGATTTAGGACTTGCAGCTAAGACGCGTCCCATTGTCATTGTGTCTCGTTATGATCCAAATCCACCTCGCGCTTTAATTCTCTACATACCTGTGACGACACAAAATCGAGGGAGTACCTACGAAGTTAAACTGCCCAATGTGTCTTTTCTCCGACAGGGTTCTGTTGCCAATTTACAAGGTTTAGGCTCAATTTCTGCGGCAAGACTAGAGCGCAAATTAGGAGAGTTGTCAGACGAAACGATGCTTGAAATCAAGCAAGCTCTGATTTTTGTATTAGATTTAGCCGGCGGGGTGCAGCAGGATAGTGCGGTTGATCCGGATACCACTTTTTAAAAGTTTTACTACTAAAAGAGCGGAGAACGCACTAAATAATTGCCAGAAATCCTATTATTTCAGAACCTATTATTTTCCCTACTCCCCACTCCCTATTTTCAAGGCAGGTCTAACAACTGATTCATTACCCCATATCCAATCCCCATTACGAGAGTGATGCGTAAAGCCCCCGTGTTTTTAACCGGGGGATATAAGCGAACAGGAGAAATTCATTTGTCCTTATCTTACAGATATTGTAAGATACAGTCATGTCAGAACTAACCTTAACATTAAAACTACCTTTTTATCGACTAAATCAAGTAAAAGCCCTTGAGCTTGAAAGGCTAACTACCATCAATACTCAAGTGGCTAACGACTTGCTTTTAATCGATAAAAAAGAACGTGCTAAGTTGACAAGTTCTGCCTTTCGCCATGTAGAAATAGGTTCAGCTTGGATTAACCAAACTATTCGTAATACAAACGCAAAAACAAAAGTCCAGCGATTTAAGCGAGTTTGGCTAGAAACTAATAATCAAAATTTCGAGATATCTAAGCAAGGCAATTTCTACACCGTTGCTTTCAATTTATTGAGAGGACGGAAAGGGCGAATACCTCTATCTATTCACCAAGGTTCGCATACTGATGTTTTAGATAAAGTGATTTCGGGAGAGGCTAAATTAGGTTCTCTCAAGTTATACAAATCTAAAAAAGGAATTTGGTACGCACTGATTAGTGTGTCAATGCAAGTTGCTGTACCACAATTAGTCAAAGGCTGGATGGGAGTAGACAGAGGACAAACAAATATTGCTGTTGCGGCACTGCCTAATGGTTTTGGTAAGTTTTGGCGGGGCGGACGAGTTAAGGCACTAAGAAGACAGTTTCAACGCACTCGCCGCAAGTTACAACAAGCCAAACAGCTGAAGGAAGTGAAGCGACTAGAGCAACGTGAAAGACGTATCATGACCCATATTAACCATGTGATTTCAAAGCAGTTGGTGCAGTTCGCCAGTGACTTTGGAATGGGGTTGCGGTTTGAAGATTTGTCTGGGTGTCGTCAGACGATGAAGCAGAAACAGAAAACTAAATCTGACGCTGCAAACAACCGCGATACATGGGCGTTCTATCAGCTGGAATTGTTCACTCGATACAAAGCAATTCGTGCGGGTGTACCCGTTGAATCCATACCTGCCCCATACACTAGTAAAACTGACCACCGCAACGGAGTGCTGGGTGTGAGAAATGGGAATTGGTTTAGAGGCTATGACGGGTATAGGTGTAATGCTGATTTTAATGCGGCCAGTAATATAGGTCAGTGGATAGGTTTTTCATGCCCTCTGGGTCTTCAGGAAGCTGTATCTGCAATGGGTACAGTCGATGCAGAGGGTGGGGTCAATGACAGTCCCCTATTAGTGTGAACTGTCCAAGTGAGTGGATTTATCCCTCACTTGGACAACCGCTAGAATCGCCGTCAATTTATTGCGGCGAGTGTCAACTATCCATTCGCCAAGATAATTGACAAATAGTACCATGAGGAGAAAGGGGCGATCGCTGAAATTTTCCTTGCAGTTGTTTTGCTAAATTAATAAACTGTTGCGTTCCCCGGCCTTCTTTAGCAGAATTGACTCCTAAGCCATCGTCAATCACAGCCAAAGTGTACCAGCCGTCCAATGCAGCACAAGTAACTTGCAGGCGGGTTGCACCTGTGGCGTGCTTACCAACATTACACAAAGCTTCTTCTAAAAATCTACAAATTCCACGCTTTTGTTCGATGTTTAAATATCGCTCATCTAAAGGTTCAAAGCTGCGAATTTTAACTCGAATATGTTTAAAACAGGGAAAATTTCGTTCTAAAGTATAACTATAAACTTGATAGAGAATATCGTGCAGAGGTTCTTGTAAATTTAATACCAGATTATTCCCTAAATAAAGACTTGTATCTTTATCTAAGGATTCCTGCTGTAAATAGTCATAAATTCCTCTTAATTCGTAGTTTAATTTTTCTAGTTCCTTTTCTATTTCTGGAAGTAGTTCTTTTGTCGATTTATCTTGACCTCGTAGCAGTTGCAAAACTTTGGCAAGACTTTGCAAAGGGCCATTATGAATTGTTTCAAATGTGCTTTCTATAATAGCTTGACGAATTTTTATTCCTGAACGTAAAGCTTGATCATATTGATATAAAGCTGTGAGTTCCATGCCATTTATAATTAATACCAAAATTGCGGGAATGACTGGTAGCCACCAACCCAAAATTAAGCAGACATAACTAATAAATACCAAAACACAACTAACTAAAATAACAACTATCAAATTGATCAAGGGAGATTTAGTTAGTCTAGCAATAGCAATTCCGCCAAAACCCCAGGCGAAAACCCATACATATTCCCAATGATCATCCCAGGTGTTTAATAGCGGTCTACCATCAAGGACGGAACTAGTAATTTGACTGACAGCATGGGCTTGCATTTCTACTCCATAAACTCGCCCTTTAGCGGGTTGTGTGGATGGAGTGGCCGAAGTGGTAATAAAATCTTTACGACTGGGGGCGGTGATGCCAATAATCACGATGCGATCGCGTATCCATTCTGGGTTGATTTTACCACTTTTGATGTCATTCCCCGATAAAGTGCGAAATCTGGCGCGACCACTACGAAAATTGAGCAATACCTGGACTCCGCCTGCATCTGTGCGGATATATCCCCCAGAATTGGGTAAAAAGCGGGGTAGTTCAGTTTTGTCGAATCGCATAGCAGCGCGATCGCGAATGCCATTTTCTAAGAAAATATTATGATGGGCTAAATAAGCTGATGCTAATCTCACAGACAAGGATAATTTGTAGCCACTAGATGTTGGTGTGCCTAATAAAATTCGTCTTAATTTACCGTCAATATCAGTAATTTGGTCGGCAAAACCAATTTGTTCTGGAGGTAAGTTTGGCGGGGGTGGAATTGGTTCTGGTAAGACTTTTTCGATAGCAATTATGTTTTGATATTGTTGCAAAACGGTTGCTAGTTGACCATCACTAGGTTTAACTGGTAAATCTCGATAAATATCTAAACCAATAACTCTAGGTTGATATGTCTGCAATTTTAATAACAGTGCAGCTAAATCGCGATCGGAAATGAAGGACTCTATTTGATAGTCATTATGACGACGAATATCTTCTTCATTAATTCCTACAATAACAATTCTTTCATCAATAGTTTCTTCTGGACGCACACGCAGAAAATTATCAAATGCTAGCCATTCTAAAGACTGAATTAAACCCAGGTTACGAGCTAATATTACTAGAAAAATGACTACACATCCTGGTAATATTCCCACACGCCACATAGCAATTTCTGCTTTGATAATATTCCAAAGTCCAGGAGGCATAAGTTAATTCTCCAGTCTTTAGTGATAGGTAAAGGGGACAGGGGACAGGGGACAGGGGACAGGGACAAGAAATATTTTTTTGACTTTTGACTTGATTTGTCTCTAATCAATTAACCCTTCTGCCCTAGCCCGCATTTCTGTTTGAATGCGAATATTTTTACCATGATCGGGATAAATATCTAAAGCATCTTGCAGCTTACTCCAGTAATGACGTACCATTCTTTCAGAAATAGACATTCTTTCTGCGATCGCTTTATCTTGTAAGCCTTCATCAAATGCTAAACTTAAGACCTTCAGCCACTCTGGTTTAATTTCTAATCCCGAATGAATACTTTTGATATCTTTCGTGTGAGTTAATCCTTGTAATGCCCAATCAACTCTAGTTATCATTTCTTGAGTAGAAAGACTTTTATCCGCAACAGTAAAACCTCCTTTATGAGTATCAACTTCCGGTTTAATTCTGACTAATGTTCTGATATGTGCGCTTTGTACAACAATATTTAAATCGGGATAATTTTTCATCAATGTTCTGAGGAGTTGCACGCCCGTATCAGGCCGCGCTGTCACTCCCATATTTTTAGGAATAGACAGATCCATAACTACAAGATCAGGCTGTAAAATACTTACTTGTTCTAGTGCATAATAGGCGTTTATAGCTGTGATAATTTCTGCATCTAAATAATTTTTTCGGAGTAATTCTACTGTTCCACTTAAAACAGATTCATGATCATCAATGACTAAAATTTTCAGGAGTGCTTTTTCATTTAATGTTTGTTTCATAATTAACACCCTGCTAACCAATTTTGGATTTACGATTTACGATGGCGTCTCTGTTCGCGGAGCGTCCCGTAGGGAAAGAGTAGCGGACGCAGCGCAGCACATTTTTTGGATTTAACTCAAAAAGAAGGAAATGTAACTATCAAATTTTCGATTTTTGATTTTCAAAATTACCTAGTGAGATTATTCTATCGATGAAATGATTGTGTAGAGAGCATTTCCAGGTGAGATACAAAAAATTTTAGGACAATAATTACCAAAATAAATACCAAACTACTTTGTGATGACTAGTACGATAAAAACATCTACCTGAAGTTAAAAATTGGAAAGTATCACAAAGATAATCTAATTCTGGTAAGCTTGTATGGCAAACAAATGTAGTGATATCAGGATAGCTAATCTGTACGTTTAACTGCCCCATATTTTTTTGCTGCTTTAAACTAATACAAATTGTAATTTGAGTTAAAATATGGGGTAGAGTGATTGTCAGTAATTCCTCTAAAGTTGATAAGACAATCAAACTATTTGATGCTTGTTCATGTCGCCAATAAACTGGTAAATCAAGATGAAAATATAGATGTGGATTAATTTCTAGCCAGGGTTCTATTAAGCACTCAATAGCCAATGGAAAACTATCTTGTAGAGATTCAGGAAATAAGCGGTTGCTTAATTGTACTAAAGAATTGTGAAAATTATCAATTTGTCTAAGATATTCCTGAGTTTTGTTGCTGGATAAATTTAAATTATCCGTCGTTAACACATCTAAATTGCGACGAATTGTAAAGGCTTCTTGCAATAAATCATCCCGAATTTTCTCAGCTTCGAGAAAAAGCTTTATTGACTGTCTAGAAGACCACCATTGCAATGCTTGTTGAATTCTCTGATAAGATGGCAGAAATTTAACAAGGGTCATAGCTTATAGGGTACTGGGGACTGGGGACAGGTTATAGGTGAGAGGGGACTGGGGACTGGGGACTGGGGACTGGGGACGAAAACTAATGTCTTATGCCGATTTATAAATCAGTAACTAATCTGGCTTTTCTGAGTATGAATTGTAATGCTGTTTCTTGTTGAGAAATGATGTTGGCGTTGGCATTCATACCTGATTGGATGTAACATTGCCGATCGCCATTGCCAAATTTGAGATTTTCTGGTTGAATTGTTGCCTCAAAATAGCCCCCTGTCGGGGTTACAGCATTACTTGCACTGGTACTGGTATCATTGCGCTGTGGTGCGATCGCATCTGGAGAAATGGCACTGACTACAGCCTGGAGAGTTCCATAATCAGGGTAGGGACAAGCATCAACGCGCAGTTGTACTTTCTGCCCTACG
This sequence comes from Anabaena sp. CCY 9402-a, assembly GCF_963920945.1. Classification (NCBI taxonomy): domain Bacteria; kingdom Bacillati; phylum Cyanobacteriota; class Cyanophyceae; order Nostocales; family Nostocaceae; genus Anabaena; species Anabaena sp. CCY 9402-a. Next base: position 71,982 of record NZ_CAWUDL010000014.1, on the reverse strand, counting down.
TCTACTTTTTTAATGTCTGCGGTGGGAATCATGGCTTTGATTACTAAAGGAGTATTTTGGGGAACAATCTCTGCAATTGGTTCACTCGCGCGTACTACTTGGCCAGGGTTGCGTAAATTTAACTTGAGAATTACACCATCGCTAGTGGCGCGAATAATACTGCTTTGTAATTGTCTTGCTACTTGTTGCAGTTCTTTTTGATATTGGTTGAATTGGGCTTGCATTTCTACTCTACGCTGCTGGAGAGCTTGTTTTTCTTTATTTAGCGTAGCCATACTAGCCTCACCTCTAGCACGTTCCTGGGCGATGCGTTCCGTGGCGATCGCTATTGTTGCGTTACTGGGGTTCACCGCCGCTTTTGCGGATTGCAATTGGGCTTGGGCAATTTCGACACTTTGTTTTTCGGCTGCTAGTAAGGCTTTAGTCTGTTCTACAACAAGTTTTTTCTGTTCATATTCCCGCCTACCAATCGCACCTATTTCCGTTAACTGCTGGTAGCGATCGCGATCTACTTCAGCAAATTCTAAATCAGCTTGGGCTTTTTGCAAGTTGGCTTGGGCTTTTTGCAAACCCGCTTCAGCAGCCAGAGATTCACTATAAGTAGTAATTTGTCGTTCTTGGTAATCTCGTTGGTTACGCGTTAAATCTGCTTGGGCGGATGCAATTGTACGTTCAATTAACCTAGCTTCAGCGAGTATTTGAGTATCTAGAGTGCTGATTTGGGCATCAATTTGGATGAGTTGTAATTTACCCTGTTGAATATTGCTTTGTAATAGACTTTGTTTGATTTGTAATTGATCTGTATCCAAACGCGCGATCGCATCACCCCGCTTAACAATTTGATTTTCCGTCACCAGCACACTCTCAACCGTCCCCTCCATTTCCGGTTGTACTAGGCGCACATCACCCACAGGCCTAACAGTAGCAGCAGTTCGGACAACGACATCATATTTAATCCAAGCCGAAAGTGCGATCGCTGTCCCAACAGTTCCTACCAATAAAATTCCTACTAAAGATGTCCAAATGCTAACAGGAGGTAAAAAATCATCTTCTTGGGGTGCTGTCAGTATTTTTTGATTCTGAATATACAGCATATTTCACCTATAGTAATCTGCTTTGATTATTGAAATTATTTACGTAGGTAGGAATTAGGGATAAATCAATTCAAAATTAAAGAAAACCTGGGGAATGTGAAAGATATTTGTTATTGGCTAAAGTAATTACGTAAAGCCTGCGGCATAGCTGCGCTTAGAGCGTAGCGGGACGTTAGTCCATTACGAATTTAAAAAATCTATATGGTCTCCTGTTTTAGCTCGTAGTTCGTCTACAGAACCTTGCAACTTTAACCTACCTTGGTCTAACAAGACAATCCAATCAGCCCGATTAATTACTTTCGGACGATGACTAATTAAAATAGTGGTTTTACCTTGGCGATGACGTAATAATTGATCCAAAACCTGCACTTCACTAACTGGATCAAGTCCGCCTGTAGATTCATCTAAAATCAGAATTGATGGGTCTGTCATAATAGCTCTAGCTATTGCTAAACGTTGACGTTGACCACCAGAAATATTAGCTCCAAATTCACCTAAAACAGTTTGATATTTATCTGGTAGTTTACTAATAAATTCATCAGCATGAGCTATTTGGCAAGCTCTCACAATTTGCTCAAAACTCACATAGGGCGCACCTAAGCGAAAGTTTTCTACAATCGAACGACTCCAAAAGTGAGCATCTTGAGGGACTAGCACCACCTGTTGACGTAAACAATCTAAAGCTAAATCTTCTAAATTATATAATCCAATACGGATATTACCAGATTGCAGAGGATATAACCCAGTAATCAGTTTAGCTAAACTACTTTTACCACAGCCAGATTTACCAATTAAAGCCGTAACTTTTCCGCCAGGAATAGTTAAAGTAAAATCTTCTAACAGGTCAACTCTACCTGCATAGTGAAAATTAACGTTAGTACAAATAATATCCGCATCAGGTAGAATTTTAGCAAATGGTTTTTTCCCATCATCAGCATTTTCTGGTGTAGTGTCGATAACTTCTGTCAAGCGTTGCATGGCAGTTTTTGAGCGGGTAAATTCCTCAACAAAGCTGATGACAGTAGCAATCAAGCCAAGAAAATTACCATTCATCGAATTAAAAGCTAATAGCTGTCCAATGCTCAAATTTTCTGCCGGATTAATCACTAAATTACCACCAAACCAGAGTAATATTACACTACCAATTGCCGAGAAAAATCCCGAAAAAGTGTTATTGATAATACTAATTTGAATTGTGCGTAATGTTAGGGTTGCAAGACGATTAAAGCGATTGTTTAATTCCTCTAAAAATTGCGAACCAGCAGTAGTAGTTTTAAGAGTCAGCGCACCTTTAAAGGTTTCTACTAAAATACCTTGATTTTCTGCATCCTGCACTAATAATTCACGGGTTTTTCGCCGTAAAGTTGGCTGAAACACAATTGTAGATGTGGTCATCATCCCAGCGACGAACATAGCTACTAATGTCAGTTTCCAGCTATAAAAAGCCATCAAACTAAAAGAAATTACCGCAACGAAAAATTTACTAGGGAGACTAACAACAACTTGAGCAACTAACTGATTAATTTGGTTAATATCTTGCAGACGGCTCACAATTTCTCCACTGCGACGAGCTTCATAATAGCTCAGAGGTAAGCGCAGAATCTGCCGTCCAAATTCTAGAACTAAACCTAGCTGTAAACGTTGAGCAAAATGAGCAATCAGGTTAGATTGTACCCAAGCTAGACTACTAGCAATGAAATTCATGACTACAACTGCGATCGCCATCGTAGTTAGTAGCTTAGTATCACCGCGAACTAAAACATCATCGGTAAGAATTTGTAACAAAAAAGGAGATGCTAAAGATAAAACTCCTAATAGGAGATTTAGAGGTAAAGCTTGAGCTAAAATGCCGCGGAAATGCCAGACACGCTTGAAAAAACGCCAAAAACCGCCAATTTTATCATCTTCTCCTTGCCAAAATAAACTCGGATCTGGTTCTAACAACAACATTAACCAATCTGTCCAACCCTCTACTAAATCTTTTGGTGACAGATAACGAATACCTACAGCCGGATCAGCAATTACACATTTTTTACCTTTTTTCCCATAAAAAACCACCCAATGATTTCCTTTCCAGTGAATAATTGCTGGTAAAGGTGCTTCATTTATCGATTGCAAAAGTTCTGGAGATGTTTTCACTGGACGAGCATTAAATCCTAGTGTTTCTGCTCCCCGTTTTAGTCCTAGTAAAGTAGTGCCAAATTGTCCTGTACCTACAGCTTCACGAATGCGACTGAGTGTAAAATTGCGTCCATAATATTTAGCAATTGATGCTAGACAAGCAGCACCACAATCTTCTTGACTATGTTGTAAAACGTAATCGTATTTCATAAAGCAAAAATGCTTATACAGAGCCAAAACTAGAGAATATTACTCTTGAACTTCTTGATAAGCTCGTGCCAAATGCACTTGTATTGCTGTTATCATTATTTAATTGATCGTCTGTAAAAACGAATGAATTCATCCAAGCGAAATGAATTTCTGCGGAAGTAAGTCCAGGGTTGCCAAATAATACAGCCGCGCCCAAAATATAAAAGTAAGTATCTAAGTCAAAACGAACCCTTCTTCCTCCACTGATGGCAGCAGATTCTTCAGAAGATAGTTCTGTAAAAAGTGGGCTTTTTTTCTCCATCGTCTTTCTCTTAAAAGCAGTATTACGATTAGAAACCTGACAAACCTGGAACTTTAATTACATCACTCTTATCAGCATAGATTAGCTGTTGAACTCAATCAAGGCTCACCTTAATTTACCGCATTGCAGGAGTTACATTTACCACAGAGGGTAAAGCTAAATTCTGATAAGGAGGTTCATTAGGCTGAGTTTTTCTGTTTGAATTTTGAGAACCATAAATAGTTATGTCTTGTCCATAACCATCGGCATTCATGATTCTACCTTCTGTACTTTGCTCTGTAGGAGTTAGCGCGAAAGTTGGCATAGCACCGCCACTAACAACACAAGATTCCGCAGCACTGAGTAATCTGAAAAAAAGTCTGTTCTCATTCATTAGTTTTATTCTCCTTGAAATAACAGTAGCTATTTTCATACTTGTTCAGGGGATTAATCTAAATACTGGAACTTTGAAAAATGCCCCAGTATTTAGTAAATTTAAAATTACTCAATTATCCCTGAAGTATGATTAGGCAATCTGTAAAAAGCTGGGGATAATATATTCCCCGAACTTTTTCATGCCAATTCATTGAAAATTAAGCAGATATGTTGTTGTTGAAATCAAATGATTTTTCAAAAGCGAACTGGATTTCGTCTGTTGTCAATCCAGCGTTACCAAAAGTGATACCAGCACCTAGAATGTAAAGGTATTGATCGAGGTTAAATAAATTAGTAACTTGACCACCACTGACAGTAGCAGATTCTTCAAATGAAACTTCGGTAAACAGAGTATTTTTGGTGATAACTAGCATGATATTTGACTCCATTAAAGGGTTAAACAGGATGATTTTGAGTTGAATTAGCTAATAGCTAATTGATGATTGATTTAACCTTGAAAAGCCAGTATATTTCGCTTTTCAAGGTAAATATTTGGGAGTAAACTATATAGCTACGCCGTTGACTCCGTTGTCATCATCATCAAATGCACTTTCAAAAGCAAATTGTACTTCTGCTGTAGTCAATCCAGGATTACCAAAAGTGACACTAGCACCTAAAACGTAAAGGTATTGATCGAGGTTAAATAAATAATCAACTTGACCACCGCTAACAGTAGCAGATTCTTCAACGGTGACTTCGGTGAACAGGTTATTTTCGAGAACTAGCATGAAACTTGACTCCATTAACAGGATTGTTTTGAACTAGATAAGCTCCTAGTTGATTGCCTGTTCTTGGCTCTTCAACTCTTCGCTTGCTTATTACAATACCTGTGATTAAATAGCTGAGTCATTTACAATTACTGCAAACTTAATTACCAAGTTGATGAGGCTGAATTTCTCAATTAAGTTTGTGTGTTTTCCGAAAAATACAACCTGAAATTATAGTTTAATCTCGTTCAGAACAGTACAAATCTATAGATATCTTAAGTGATATATAGCGTTACTATAAGGACTCATATTTGATTTCTGAAAAAACAAATTGGCTAGAAGCTTGCCACACAAAGGTTTGTTTGTAAGTATACTTAGCAAGATTCAAGTACGATTCCTATAGGTTGAATGCGTTATAACAAACCCACCCTGCAAGCGAGGAGAGGAATATGACATACCTCATGTTATGAGGAAATGCTATAAAATTTTAAGTAATGTAGGGTCAGCAAAGCCTAGAAGTAGTCTCATTCGGGGAGTCGCAACGTAGGGCATACGGTCAAGATGCTTGCAGTTAATGTTCGAGTAGCGTTTTGTAGAGAAGCCTTCCCGAAGGGTGGGTAAATTCATTGCAATCCCTGTGTTCGCGTAGTCTTCCCACAGGATAGGAAAAATCCCCGAATGAGAAATTCGGGGAGTATCAATTAATAGCTCATGATGGTAAGCTGCCCATTTGATTAGATGACAAACAAAGGTAGATTCTTTGTCTGATTTGAAAATTAGCTTGAAAAAATTCAGCTTTTAAAGCTTAGTAGCGGTTACGTCCACCACCTCCACCACCTCCACCATATCCTCCGCGATTACCACCAGATGAACCTCTATCTTCTCTGGGCTTGGCTTTGTTAACTTTCAGGTCACGACCCATCCATTCAGCACCATCAAGACCATCAATGGCGGCTGTTTCTTCGGCATCCGTTTCCATTTCTACGAAAGCGAAGCCTCTCGGACGGCCTGTTTCCCGGTCTGTAGGTACTTGAACCCGCTTTACAGTGCCATATTCAGCAAAAACACCTCTTATGTCCTCTTCTGTAACTTGATAAGAGAGATTACCTACATAAATTGACATCAATTTTCTCCAAAATCATAAATGTGTAGAGATTTAAATTTCGGAGATGTCTTGTAAATATTAAACACAAACACCGTCACCGAATTAAGTCTCATCTTTAGGATGACATAGAAGTAAACGTTATGTATTAAGTAAAAAGTTAATATTGGAGTTTAGACTAGTCTAAACTCCAGGGATCAGGAATATTGTTTGTACATAGCCAGGATATGTATGTTCACCAATACCATTTTTGTGGCTACTTAGGTTGACTAAAAATACTCCCAAAGAATTATTTAAGCGGGAATGACTTGAGCAACCAGGGAACGTTTATCAAGCGACTGGACTTTACCAACTTGACCCAGGGCATTTACAATACGCTCTAACAGTTCTCCAGCCTGTTCACGATATTGGTGTTCTCGACCTCGTAAACGAATAACAAACTTGACTGAATCACCTTTACTCAACCACCCAACAGCTTGCTCGATGCGTAAGTTGTAATCAGCCACTCCTACGTTCGGACGCAGCCGAACTTCCTTTACCGTAGGTTTAGCACTGTGTCCCTGACGCTTTTTCTTTTGATACTGGAGCTTACCATAGTTGACTATCTTGGCGACTGGAGCATCTTTACCTTCGGAAACGACGACCAGGTCAAGTTCTAGGCTTTCTGCTAGCTGTAGAGCTTCATGTGTATCCATGAGTCCACGGTTATTATTTTCATGGTCAATCAAGAAGACTTGAGTTGACTTGATTTGTGAGTTAATTAGTTGCTTTTGGATTACGATAATGATTTCCTCTGTTTCAATTGTGCAATACTTGGCAAATGCCAGTATTGCTAATGTAACACAACACTTGATTGAAGTTTTAGTTTCATGATCTTAATTTGGCAATCTGGGAAGTCATCAAAATTTGTCTGGTTATCTCGGTGTGGTTCGCCAAAACAATAGCAGCAATTTGAGCATCAGCTTGAGAAATAGGGTAGCCAACTTTCTTTCTCAGCACTTATGTAACAGACTTATGGGGTAATTCCTGTTTCTATTCACGGCGATTTGCTCAAAGGCCAGAACTTATCCGGCAAATTCCTCTATAAACCAATACGGTTCAGTTCTCTTAAGCAAAGCACAAATCAACACAGACTTGGAAATGCTGGGTTTCATTCCTTAACCCAAACGGATGTTAAGTATCTCTGCGTTCACATTTGTCAGATGTCGCCCATCTAAACAAGATTTTTTTAGCTTGCTGCCAGATTTTGCAACGTTTTTAATGCTTCCTCAACGTGTCCTTTGAAATTCAACATGGAATCAAACACATACTGCACAATTCCCTCTTTATCGATGACGTAGGTAACACGTCCAGGAAATAGCCCAAAAGCAGCTGTTGCACCGTATAGTTTGCGTACTTGGTCGCCTTGATCACTCAAGAGGGTAAAAGGCAGACTATACTTAGCAGCAAATTTCTGGTGAGATTCTCTAGAATCGCCACTCACACCAATGACCTCAGCACCAGCATTTTGAAAAACTTCATACTGGTCACGAAAAGCGCAAGATTCTGCCGTACATCCGGGTGTGTCATCTTTGGGGTAAAAGTACAACACAACAGATTTATTGCCTCGAAAATCACTCAAACTAACTGTTGAGCCATTTTGAGCAGGTAGAGCGAAATCTGGGGCAGTGTCTCCAACTTTAACAGGCATAGATGTAAATAAAGTTTGTGTATATTTATTAATTATTGATCAAAATGTCCTTATTCAGGCTTTTGATCTCGTCATGCTACAGATTTGATTGGTAATTTATGAGAAATTAATTGTAAGTATTTATATTTAAAAAATTAGCACTCAGTTCTTAACGACTGCCTATTGGGTTTAGATTTTAATTATAAATTTTTACTTAGAAATGTTGAAGTTATTATACGTAAACTCCAACATTGATTCTAAAAATTTACCCAAAATCGCAGTTATTAAATACCTGAGTGCTTTTTGTCATGCTTTGTTCTGCCGAGTTTCGCGCCAACCGTCTACCATTCGTCCCCAATTGGTGCTAAATTCACCAAAACCTAGTAGACTGCCAACCCTATCTTCGTCCCATGAGGCAGAAAGAACACCATAGGTAATACCTAACACACCTAAACCAAAAAGTCCCATATTCACCAGTAATACAGCTATGGGGGCTAGTTTGATATCCGAGTAGGTAGCTAGCAGATAACTAACTACTAAAGCGGAAATACCCAAGGCTGTGGGAATACCGCAAAATGCTGCTACTCGCCGAATCATGCGCTGACTCACCACCTGGGGAATAGCCATCTCTTCTTTAGTAAAAGTCATCTGCTGTTTTTCCAGTTGTTCCGGTTCTGGGGATTTTACTGGTGGGGTACTCTTAGCTTTTGCAGGTTTTTGGCGTTTTGTTTTTGGTTCAAATGGTAACCGAGTGCGTTCAGATTCTTCAGCAGCCATAAATGCTCATCCCTATCCACGAATACCTAAGCGAGCAATTAAAGCTTGATATTTTTCCCGGCTATCTTGTTGAATATACGCTAGCAGTCGCTTGCGTTGACCAATGATTTTCAACAATCCCCGCCGGGAAGAATGGTCTTTTTTATTTGCTTGGAGATGTTCGCTGAGGCGATTAATACGTGCGGTCAGCATCGCAATCTGGACATCAGCAGAGCCGGTGTCTGTCTCATGAACTTGGTAGCTAGAAATTAATTCTTGTTTGCGCTGTTGCGTCAGAGCCATGATTGGTTCAAGTTATATTTAGTCTAAATGTATGCAGCAGTCTCCAATCATATCACAGCCATCAAGTTGTGTGTAGCTGGGGTGGGGATTGGGGACTAGAAATTTTAGACTTTAGCTGGCGCAACTGGTACAGAAACTTGAGAAGGTTGCTCTAAGATGGGCTTGCGGGTTTGCAAATCAAATTTGTAACCGTGAGGCAATATGTGTAGTTTCGCTCCACAGATTGCTAATGGCTCATCTTTTAAAATCACATCCACATTGCTATAGGTGGTTTCTGAGTCATCTACTATTGTGACTGAACCTTCACCAACGATTTCAATTTGGTTATCAGTTATAACCATAGCTGTGTTTTCATCTATCCCAAATCCTAATGTTGCGGGTTCTTGCATCAACGCTGTAATCAACCGTCCTAAGCGTCCGCGTTCAGAAAAATGCTGGTCAATTACTACCCCAGGTAAAAAAGCCAACCCCAGTCCCATTTCTACTGTTTCTAATCGAGGATGGGTTTGTGCGTCACCTTCTACAATCATTTTATCTGGCATGACAGCCGCGCCTGCACTTGTACCAGCAACTACTGCGCCTTCAGAGTAGCGTTTATGAATGGCGGCATCAATTTCTGTATCTTTGAGGATGCTAATAATGCGGGATTGGTCTCCACCAGTAAAAAATATACCAGTTGCGTTGGCGATCGCTTCCAAGGCGGTGGATGAAGATGCGTCTTCACGGGTTTCTGTATCGATTATCCGCACATTCTCTGCTCCCAATCGCTCAAATACCCTGATGTAATTTTCTCCCACATCTCTAGGTAGTTCGGTTGCTGCCGTTATAATGACAATATACGCCTTTATACCCCCAGCACGCCGCACAAACTCCCGTAATATCTGAGAATCTCCGTCTTTGTCTTCAGCACCGCCAATAATTACTAGCTGACGTTTGCTTTCACTTGTCGTCATACTTTATTTTCCTGATTTTAGTCAATACCATGCTAATTTCAATAAAGCATGACATTTATCAATATAAAATCATTCTTTTGAAAGATAAAAAAAATACATATTTTTTGGATAAGTTACCAAAAATCTATCTAAAAGCATAGGCTATTAATAACCCAATAAGAGATGATTTTATAGAAAAAATATAGGGCAAGATATATCTAGCTTTTATTTTTTATAGAAGAAAATATTTTTTTAACAAATGATTTAGCAAGAATCATCTGTTAAAAAAAGCAACTTACTTTACTAAAGGGTGTTAAAAAGTATGAAACGTTTAAAGTTGGTTTTTCCAGGACAACCAGTTAATGAATCTGGCTTCTATAGATGATGTTCATTAAAAACAAACGAGCTTGTTCTAGCGGGATATGTCTGGGTTTACCTTGGTAGACGATTTGATATTCGTTGGCATCTGGGCCATCTCCATACCCAGAAATTAGTTTGAGGTGGAAGGCTTCTTCTGCGAGTTGCCTAACTTCATCTCTAAGGCTAGCTTGTGTGCTATTCATACTTTCTTTGTTGACTCCTGAAGCATTCTTCTATTTTTATAAATTTTGAGGGAATTTGACACCTTTCAAGGGTTAGATTTTTGATTGCCGATGAGTATACTTAGGCAAATATTACTTTTTGACTAATCAATAAAGTTTAATTATGTCTTGTGATAGTTGCAAATGCTTAAGTATGAGGTTAAATAGAAATGGTTCAGATTAAAAATAAAGTGATTGCAGCCTCAGTAATAAAGAAAATTAATTTAAAATTTAGTCAGACTAATTAGCTGTAATTAACGATGATATTTAAAGGTAGTTAGCCACAATGGTTCAGGAAAAAAGTACCGATCTAGTCCGTGTTAATGCCAGAAAAACGGATGTATTTGATATTTTCAACTTTCGGCATTATGTCGGGCCTAACCCGTATTTAGATGTAGGGACGCTAGTATTTGATTTGGCTCTGGTGGTAGGTAAAGAGCCGCTACCTATGGAAGATTATATTGCCAAGGTGAGCGATCGCTATCCCCAATTAGGCAACCAAACCTATGAATCCTATGCCCATCTGTTTGCCGCTACAGCCGCAGAAGTAGGCAAGCTAGACATGGATTTATACCTCCATCGCTGGAGTGTGAAACCAAATCATCAAGGGTTTAAGATTGCTGTGCAATCACTGCACGAACGCACTACTAAAGGTGTGGCTTATCTCGTTTGGGACTGGTTTGAAGCCATTACCCAAGGGGCGGAATTTTTCTTGGATGAACAAATTTTTAATCTCCAAGATAGATTTCGGCAATCTGTTTATGGTGGCCCGACGGTTTACGCCTTATTGCGAACAGCCCACGAAAAAGGTATACCCTCATTTTATCTCTGGGAAGAAGGGTTAATGCAGTATGGCTGGGGAAAAAAACATATCCGAGGCGTAGCCACAACCTTTAACTGTGACAGTCATTTAGACTCAGAATTTACTACTCGTAAAGATGACTGCAAAGGGTTTTTGCAAACTTTAGGCTTCCCCGTCCCTGGGGGTGATATTGTGTTTTCTTTTAAAGAAGCCAGACAGGTGGCTAAAGAAATTGGCTACCCAGTAGCAGTTAAGCCTGTTGTTGGTCATAAAGGTATTGGTGTGACTCCAGATGTCAAAGATATAGATGAACTAGAATTGGCTTATGATCGGGCTGTAGAGGCAATTCCTGAAGACCAACCAACGCGGATTATTGTTGAAAAAAGTATCTCTGGCAAAGATTTCCGTCTGTTGTGTGTTAACGGTAAATTTGTCGCGGCTACTGAACGCTGTTCAGCATCAGTAGTGGGTGATGGCTACTCGACAATTGGAGAATTAATTCGTCAAGAGAACCGCAAAAAAGCACGATTAGACACACCCACTTCACCGATGAGTAAGATTCTCATTGATGATGAGATGGAATTTTATTTAGATGAACAGGGTTTCTCATTAAAAAGCGTTCTGAATCAAGGAGAAACTGTTTACCTGCGGAAAGTTGCCAATCTCTCAGCCGGGGGTGTCAGTATTAATGCTAGCCACATCATCCATGATGACAATATTATCTTGGCGCAAGACATAGCCCAATACTTCCGCCTGACTTGTCTGGGTATTGATGTGATGGCTGAGAACCTGTCAGAGTCCTGGAAGTCTGGTAACTTTGCCATCTTGGAAATCAACGCTGCACCGGGTATTTTTATGCACTTTAACCCGGCAATGGGTGACAGTGTGGATGTACCTGCCCATATTTTGGCAACTTTTTTTCAGTCGGGGTTAGATGCCAGAATACCAATTATTACCTTCAATAAAATTTCTGTAGAGGAACTGCAAGCGGCGATTGATCACATTTTGTCACAATATCCCGACTGGACAATCGGGTCTGTGTGTCGAGGAGGTGTGTTTATCCAGCGATCGCCAAAGGTATTGCACAAAGAATACAATAACAATGTCCAAAGTTTATTACGTCATCCCAAACTAGATTTGCTCATTGCTGAGTATCCAGAAGAAATTTTAGAAGCAGAAGGGATGTTTTACTATGGCAGCAATCTGGTAGTTTTGGATAACCCCAGTGAAACAGAAATGATGTTGATGCGGGATATATTGGATGGTTCGACTGTAGTAATTAAGAAAGACAATGATGTTTCAATTCGACGCAAAGGGTTAATTGAAGACTACGCTTTAGGAGAACATGAATCCTTTGCTCAAGTTTATTTGAAAGAAATTGGCACAGTTTTGTAGTTTTTTTTAACCCAGAAAAAAGGCAGCAGATATCAGGAAGTGGGCAGAGGTGCATAAGAGAAAAATCTCATGCCCAATGCCCCAATAACCATTAACTTTTACTTCAATTTTTTATGGGCAGCTAAAATAATTTGTTCTGTTTCCTCCCAACCGATACAAGGATCAGTAACAGAAACCCCATATTTGAGTTCTTCTTTTTTACAGTTAATTGGTTGACTACCTTCAGATAAATGCGATTCCAACATCATGCCCACAATTGATGTGTTACCATCGACAATTTGTTGCACAACATTTTCTAAGACAGTTGGTTGTAATTTGTAGTTTTTGTTCGTATTGCCGTGACTACAATCAATAACAATGCGCGGGGGTAAATTGGCTTGTTTTAATTGTGTTTCTACTTGTTGTACACTCTCTACATCAAAGTTAGGTTGACTACCACCCCGCAAAATGACGTGACCATAGGCATTACCTTTAGTTTCAAATACACTCACCTGTCCTTCGGGATTAATACCCAAAAAATTATGGGGAGTTCTGGCAGAATGTAAAGCATTTAAAGCAACTTGAATATTACCATCTGTACCATTTTTAAAACCTACAGGCATTGATAATCCGCTAGCCATTTCCCGGTGAGTTTGAGACTCAGTTGTACGTGCGCCAATCGCTGACCAAGTAATTAATTCACCAATATATTGAGGTATAATTGGGTCTAAGGCTTCTGTGGCACTGGGTAGTCCTAATTCTGCCAGTTGTACTAACAAATTTCTGGCAATTAATAATCCCTGTTCTACAAGGAAAGAATCATCCATATTAGGATCATTAATTAATCCTTTCCACCCTACTGTTGTTCTGGGTTTCTCAAAATAAACTCGCATGATCAACAGTAACTTATCTTGGACGCGATCGCCTAAATCTTGCAGGCGGTTAGCATATTCAATTGCTGCTTGTGGATCGTGAATTGAACAAGGCCCAACTACTATAAATTTACGTCTATCCTGAAAATCTAAAATTTGTTCTATTTCTTTTCTAAACTTCCAAACAGTTTTTTCAGCCGATGATGTTAAAGGTACTTTAGATTTTATTTCATTAGGCGTTAAGAGAACGTGGTAATTTTCAATATTTGTGTTAGATAATTTGTTGTGCATGGAAAAGTTCTCTTGATGACTGAGATTTCATTTTGAGTACAATTAGTATATATATTGTAAATGAAACGCATGATACAGATTCATTTACTTTTTCTCGTTACGTCAGAAAAATCAGACATAAGGCAATACGCGTTGACGATGCTAGAACCCCGGTTTCTGGGAGAAACCGGGGTTCTAAATAGGTGATTAACTGAACTTTATTGATGAAAAAGGGAGAATACATACTCTCCCTAAAAGCCAGATGTTTTGTTCATCCGTAGATGTAAGTGTATTTTTTTACTGCCAAACAAACACTTTGGCTTCGTAAGAACCGATATCAGTCATAATCCCATCATCCCCAGCCTCTACATCATAATCTCCAGTCCACTCGTGCCACGTACCGCCACAGGGAAAATTAGGAACGTGATAGCCTGCGAGGAAATTTTCGGAGAAATTGGCTACCACTACTACACGAGAACCTTCAGCATTCCAACGGCTGTAAGCTATTACCTTAGCTTCAGGGTTTTCATGAATGAAATCAATGTTTTCCGTGTAGAGGGCATGATTATTTTTACGTAAATGAATCAACCCTTTGTAGTATTCAAATAAACTACGGTTAAGGTCATTACCTAGAAGTTGCCAATCTAGTTTTGATGCTTCTGGCTGTTTGGGTTTATATTCACCAAATTCTTCACCCATCCAAATTAAAGGTACACCAACAGATGTTAATAAAATTGCTGCGCCTAGTGTAGCTCTTTTGAAAGCTTCTTCATCAAAAATATTGCGATCGCCTAACTCTACCATGAGATGGTTATGGTCGTGGTTAGTCAAGTAGTTGACCACATTTGTTGCACCCATAAAGCCTTGACGTTTGCAGTCAATCACATCTTTCAGGTTTTCCAAATCAAATGTTTCACCGCAGATATGGGCTGTGATTGTGTGATAAAAACTATCATGCCAGCAACCATCCATTGGCCCATCTACATTAGTGATACTAGTAGTTTCGGGAATGTGTTCTGCAACATTATAAAATGGCTTTGCGCCGGCAGCTTGTTTAGTTTCCGGAACAATCCAGTGCATAAAATCATAGTTAGCTATTTGTCTAGCTGCATCGTAACGAATCCCATCTATATGGTATTCTTCAATCCAAAAACGGATTGTATCACCGATGAATTTCCTGGCTGGGTAAGTATCTAAATCTTCATCATAGAGTTCATAATTAAATTCCGGCCCCCAATTATTGTCCGGGTCACGCGGTTCATGGTGATACCAGTAATCGTGGTCAATTTGTGTCAAGGGGCTAGAGGCTTCTGAGTGGTTAAAAATCCCATCCATCAAGACGCGAATCCCGCGATGATGACACTCATCAATTAAATGTTTTAAATCTGCTGTAGAACCATAGCTAGATTCTGTAGCAAAAAAATAGCGAGGATTGTAACCCCAACTATAATCACCTGGATATTCTTTAACAGGCATTAACTCAATAGCATTGATACCTAATTCACTCAAATAATCTAATTTTTCAATGACGTGTTTATATTTACCCCGTGCATGACGGTCATCTTCACCGCCAGAAAAGTCACTTACGTGTAATTCATAAATTACTAACTCTTCGTCTGCTGGTAGGGGTTGATCATCATATTGCCACACATAAGTATCAACAATAATTTCACCATCTTTGATACGGACTACGCCATTATCTTTGCCGCTTAATTCATCAATATCAGTGGCGTATGGGTCTGTAACATCAACCCACTCGTCTGGTTCAAAAAACCATGATTTTGTCTGCACCCGAAATTTATATTGATAAGTTCCGTCTTCTAAGTCAACAGTAGTCCGAAAATAACCATCATCCCCTCTTGCCATGGGAATTTCTTGCCAATTGGAAAAATCACCAATTAATGCAGCACCTTTGTTATGAGGTGCAAATAATTTAAATTCAATTGGCTTCTTCATAGAATTGTGTAAATTTATAAAATGCGAGTCTTCATATTTTCTAATTATTAAGTTATTTGCAAATCAGCCAGAGGAGGTAATTAGCTGCTGAGTTCCTCTATCGGAAGAGAGAATGTTTAATACATTGATAGATTATTTATTGATTCCAAAATCGGCAAAATCTTGTTAATCATATTATCCGTGGTTGTCTACTCTCATTGGATATATAAGCATTAATATTCTGAATTGGTGGTAATCATGGAATTACTTCGCCGAATCCCTATGACCTAAAAATTGATATTTATCCACAACAATTTCATTGATTAGATGTAAACAAATTATTTTTTAGTAATGAATTCGGCATTTAAATCTTTCTTGTGAGAGATCAATAGCAAATATTCAGTTAATACCATATATTTTGATACTGAATATTTGCTATCAAGAAATTATCCCTGTTTATCAATACTTTGTTGCAAATAACTTAATAACCAATTGGCAGATGTTGCCCTACGAGTTTCTCTAGGAGTAAACTCACCGAGTTTGTAACCTTTAAAGCCCAGCTTTTCTTTAGTGATTTGTTTGTATTCCTTGGGGATAGAACGAGTTAACTTCATAGTAGCTGGACGGCTATCTAGAAAATTTGGTGGTTCTGGGTACTCATCTCGCCATTCTGGTGCAACAGCACTGTTATCCCACTTTCCAGTTGTGGAGTCGTAGCGATAACCCAGATAGTACCATACCAATTGCATAACCGTAGCGTCATCAATTTGATCGTTGAGAATACCCCAGATAGTATCTGTATTGAGTGGCGGTAGTTCAGACATAAGCAATGCAGAATTCAACATTTTAAATTAGCAGTTTTAATTTAAAATATTAGTTCTGGATTCACAAACAATGTAGACTGGTGATTATAAAGTATAAACTAGTCAATGCCAAATCCTACACCACAATCAAAGCTGACTCGCGCCCATGTCTTGATTTCTGGTAGAGTGCAAGGGGTAGGCTATCGCTATGCTACTGTAGACACGGCTAGCCAGTTGGGATTAACTGGTTGGGTGCGGAATCTACCTGATGGTCAGGTAGAAGCTGTATTTGAAGGGGCGCGGGAAATTGTAGAAGAGATGGTACGCTGGTGTCATGTTGGCCCACCTGCTGCCGTAGTCCAGGACGTTAACGTTGAGTACGAACACCCCGAAGGGTTGCGAGGATTTGAAGTGAAGCGTGTTGCTTAGTTAATCGAGGAATGAGATTTAGGCAGTGGTATAGTTTACCTTTTTACTCCACTACTAATACAGCCGAACCTTCAATTTTGCCGTTGCGAAGTGCTTCTAAAGCTTGATTTGCCTGAGTTAAAGGAAAGGCGTTGACTTCAGTATGAATAGGAATTTGCGGTGCTAAAGCTAAAAACTCTTCTCCATCTTGGCGGGTCAAATTAGCTACAGAACGTAATACTCTCTCTTCCCAGAGAATACTGTAGGGAAAAGAGGGAATATCACTCATATGAATTCCTGCACAAACTACTACACCACCTTTAGCAACAGCCCGTAAAGCTGCTGGTACAAGCTTTCCGACGGGTGCAAAAATAATGGCTGCATCTAATGGTTCTGGGGGTAACATATCGGAGTCACCTGCCCAGGTTGCACCCAATTGACGCGCAAATTCTCGTCCAGCAATATCGCCAGGACGTGTAAAAGCAAACACTTGACGGTTTTGATAACGCGCTAGTTGAATAAGGATATGCGCCGATGAACCAAAACCGTAAAAACCTATTTTTTGAGCATCACCAGTCATGTTGTAAGCGCGATAGCCAATCAAACCCCCACATAGCAAGGGTGCAGCTTGCAAGTCAGGATAACTGGGGTCTAAAGGAAAGCAAAAGCGATGGTCTGCTACGGTATACTCAGCAAAGCCACCGTCTAGATTGTAGCCTGTAAATTCAGCATAATCGCAGATATTTTCTCGTCTAGAAAGACAATAGGGGCAGGAATTGCAAGTATATCCCAACCAAGGCACACCAACCCGTTGCCCAACCCTCAAGTTCTCAACTTTTGCGCCCATTGCCTCGATAGTACCAACAATTTGATGTCCCAGTATCAGAGGTAATTTTGGGTGTGTCAGTTCGCCATCAACTATATGCAAATCTGTACGACACACAGCGCAAGCATGAACGCGAATTAACACTTGCTCAGGACTATAATTTGGGACGGGCAAGTCAACTAATTGCAATGGTTGGCGTGGTGACTCTAGAATCATGGCACGCATAGGCAAATTGGGTAATGGGCAATAGGGAACGGGGAATGAATGCTGATTATTTTCATACTAATTAAATAGTGAACCACCATTCAAGTAACCTCAGCACTATTTTCCTATGCCCAATGCCCTATTCCCTACTTACGAAAGATTTCTGCAAAAAATTGCCGCATAGCTTGCCAAGAACGTTGGTCAGCAATAGGGTTGTATTCTGAACTTTTAATCTCACCTTTGGCTTCTGGGTTAGTGAAGCTATGTACTGTACGACCATAGGAAACTAGTTGCCAGTCTACATTGGCTTGGCGCATTTCTGTTTCAAAGCCTTTGATTTGCTCCTCTGGTACAAAGGGGTCATCAGCACCATGTAAGACTAAGACTTTAGCTTTGATATTTTTAGCATCTTCAGGGTTGGGCGTGTCGAGGTTGCCGTGAAAACTGACTACTCCGGCGATATTTGCACCGCTACGTGCTAATTCTAAGACAGTACCACCTCCAAAGCAGTAACCAATTGCGGCAATGCGTTTAATATCAGTAAGGGGATTTGCTTGTAAAACTTTTAACCCAGCATTGGCTCTTTCCCGTAATAATTGTCTATCTTTACGGTAAATTGTCGCCTGTGTTCCTGATTCTTGGGCATTTTTCGGTCTAATGCCTTTGCCGTAAATATCGGCAGCAAAAGCCACATAACCCAGTTTCGCTAATTGTTCAGTACGCTTTTTCGCATAGGATTGTAATCCGTTCCATTCATGCACCACTAACACGCCGGGACGCTTACCTTTGATAGCGTCATCGTATGCCAAATAGCCTTCTAAAACTGTATTGCCATGTTTATACTCAACAGTTTTAGTTTGCAGTGCTGCTAATGCGTGTCCAGAAGCCAACAACATAGCTACAGGTGTCAGTAAAACAGAAAGCAATAATTTCATAATAGGGTATCCAGTAAAACAGCCATTTAGTAATGATTATCCCTGCAAAGCTGGACAAAACTCTAAGATTTGCTCAATATTTCGTATTTAATCTAATATTTAGGTTTGATTAGCAGTTTGGATTAGCTTGCAGAGTTTAACAGTTAATCTCTCTGAAGGTGCAAGTAATTATTGTGATAAATAACGAAAATTTTTATTGTCTACTTTTTAATTTGAATCATTTATAAATATTTGTAGTAAATTTATGCTTTATAAAAAAATAATTTTTAAACTAATCATTTTGTTTATTTTAACTTTATTTTGTGTTGTTGGGCTGTTAAGTTCAGCAGAAAATTCACGTATGGATGTGACAGCAACTTTGGTAAAACCACAACCAGTCATACAAATAAATATCAAAAATGATGAACATAATCAACAGTCTACTCAAGAAGAAAAGTTACAGATAAAGGAAACTCTAAACTTAGAAAATCAACCAGAAACACAGAAAAAGTTAAATGTTTTCCATATTGTTATGGGTGTAATGGCTGGTTTGGTGCTGTTTTTGTATGGTGTTACAAAGATGGCTGATGGTATGGAAGCAGTAGCAGGCGATCGCGTCAGAAATATTCTCCGCAGATTTACTACCAATTCCTTAGCAGCAGTAATGACAGGCACAATCGCCACCACGGTTTTAGATTCATCTTCAGTTACCATCATCATTGTCATTGCAATGGTAAGTGCAGGTTTATTAACCTTTATCGAGTCTCTGGGTGTAGTTTTAGGTTCTAATATTGGTACAACATTTGGAGCGCAAGTTGTTGCTTTTAATATCGACGAATATGCACCAATAGCATTATTCATCGGCTTTTTATTATTTTTACTGGGAAGAAATGAACGTCTCAAACACATTGGTTTAATTGTACTGGGTTTCGGCTTACTCTTTTTTGGTCTTGGTTACATTGAAGATGCCACAGCACCATTTAGAGATTACCCACAGTTTATTAATTGGATGGAGAGCTTAGGGCGGAACACCTTACAGGGTGCTTTAGTTGGAGGATTATTTACAGTGTTGGTTCAATCTTCCTCTGCTACTGTTGCCATTGTCGTCACCTTGGCTAGCCAAGGTTTGATTTCATTAACCACAGGTATTGCCTTGGTGTTGGGTGCTGAAGTTGGCACTTGTGCTGATACCCTAGTTGCTACCATTGGGCGTGAACCTCCAGCTATTAGAACGGGAGTGTTTCATTTAATGTTTAATCTGGCTTCTGCAACTGTAGGACTTTTGTTTGCCAGTCAATTAGCAGCATTCTCTCAATGGGTTTCTACCTTAACAGGAGCGGGGGATAATGTGGCACGTCAGATTGCTAATGCACAGTTAATATTCAATTTGTTGGGAGTGTTATTAGTGCTAGGATTTTTACCTTGGATTGCCCGTGGGTTGGAACGGCTGATCCCAGATCCATAAGCTATAGTCCCACAATTGACCGTGGGGAGCGCATTGTTGGAGGCGATCGCTATATTAGAAGATAAAGAAATTACAATCATTATTTACCCATCAACTGCTGCTCACATAAAACTATGAGTGCAAATACCACTATTCCTCAAAATTCTTTACTCCAAGGTTCTGGATTACCTCCCTTTGCAGAAATTACACCAGAACAAGTTATACCAGCCTTTGAGCAACTGTTGGCAGAACTTGAAGCACAACTGAGTACCTTAGAAGGCAATATCCAACCTAATTGGAGTGGTTTAGTAGAACCCCTAGAAAAGCTAACAGAACGCCTCTACTGGAGTTGGGGTATTGTGAGTCATTTAATGGGTGTCAAAAATAGCCCAGAATTACGTGAGGCTCACGAAACTGTGCAACCGCAGGTAGTACAGTTCATGAATAAACTGGGACAAAGCCAACCCATTTATAATGCTTTTAAAGAACTCCGCACCAGTGATAGTTGGAAAAATTTAGCATCAGCTCAACAAAGAATCGTCGAAGCTGCTATTCGTGATGCCGAACTTTCTGGTGTCGGCTTACAAGGAGAAGCACGGGAACGTTTCAACGCTATTCAAATGGAGTTAGCAGAACTTTCTACTAAGTTCTCTAACCACGTCTTAGATGCTACCAAAGCCTTTAGCTTAACCCTCACAACTAAAGAAGAAGTTGACGGTTTACCCCAAAGCTGGTTGAGTTTAGCCGCACAAGCAGCCCGTGCAGCCGGAGAAGAAAACGCCACGCCAGAAAATGGCCCTTGGCGTATTACTTTAGACTTTCCCAGCTACAACCCCTTCATGCAGCACAGCACCCGTCGTGATTTGCGTGAAAAGCTTTACAAAGCCTATATCACCCGCGCTTCATCAGGGAAGTTAGATAATCAACCCCTTATAGAAAGGATTTTGGCGTTGCGCCAAGAACTAGCTAATTTACTGGGATTTCAAAACTTTGCTGAATTAAGTTTAACGAGTAAAATGGCCTCTAATGTTGAGGCAGTCGAGACACTCTTAGAAGAATTACGCAGTGCTAGTTACAATTCTGCTAATCAAGATTTAGAAGCACTCAAAGCCTTTGCTTCTACCAAAGGAGCAGCAGAAGCCCAAGATTTACGACACTGGGATATCAGTTTTTGGGCTGAACGCCAACGAGAAGAAAAATTTGCCTTCACCGCCGAAGAACTACGTCCTTACTTCCCCCTACCCCAAGTTTTAGAAGGTTTATTTGGACTAGTTAACCGACTTTTCGGTATCACCGTCACTCCAGCTGATGGTCAAGCCCCAGTGTGGCATGAAGATGTTCGTTATTTCCAAATAGCTGATGAAACAGGCACTCCCATCGCCTACTTCTACTTAGACCCTTACAGCCGTCCCGCCGAAAAGCGTGGTGGTGCTTGGATGGATGTTTGCATTAATCGCAGCAAAATCACTAACAATGGTGTGACTGCTATTCGCCTACCTGTGGCTTATTTGATATGTAACCAAACTCCCCCAGTGGATGGTCAACCTAGTTTGATGACTTTCTATGAAGTAGAAACCCTGTTCCATGAGTTTGGTCATGGTTTGCATCATATGCTAACTAAGGTTGATTATAGCGGCGCAGCAGGTATCAATAACGTCGAGTGGGATGCGGTAGAACTACCTAGCCAGTTTATGGAAAACTGGTGCTATGAGCGCACTACTTTGTTTAGCATGGCTCAACATTATGAAACTGGTGAACTGCTACCAGAGCATTATTATCAAAAACTTCTGGCGGCACGTAATTACATGAGTGGTAGCGTCATTTTGCGGCAAGTCCACTTTAGCCTTGTTGATTTAGAATTACACTCTCGTTATCTTCCAGGTAGCAATGAAACCGCCGCTGATGTGCGTCATCGTGTTGCCAAGACGACAACTGTATTACCTCCGTTACCAGAAGATGCTTTCTTGTGTGCCTTTGGCCATATTTTTGAAGGTGGTTATGCGGCAGGATATTACAGTTACAAGTGGGCTGAAGTGCTAAGTGCTGACGCTTTCGCTGCTTTTGAAGAAGCGGGACTAGAAGATGAAGCAGCTATTAAAGCTACTGGTAGACGTTACAGAGATACTGTGTTAGCTCTTGGTGGTAGCAAACATCCAATGGAAGTGTTTCAAGCATTCCGGGGTCGTCAACCAAGTACAAGTTCTTTACTCAAACATAATGGGTTATTAGTAACCTCAGTTTAGTAAAGAAGAATATCTTGTTCTTTGTGCTTCTTCGCCACAGAGGCACAAAGACACAAAGAAAAATTCATTTCTAGATATATTCTGTTGTTTTTATTGATAGCCAGTTGTGTGAAGCGATGAACAAGGGGTGTAACTTGACCATTTCAACTATGTAGAGCCATTCTCCAACCCTTGGTCAACAACTGGCGATGGGCTAGGAATACGGAGACTAGGTTTGATCCCTACCTTGTATCGATGTCTCGCTATACCCGCTATCCCTGTTGATATGTCTATTAAAACTACTCTAGGACACATGAGGTTGCCAAATTGCCAAAAACTTTTCCTAAGCAAATAATAATAAATCAAAAATATAAATAAAAATTAACTATAGATACAGACTTGTTTATTTGATGTGCAAGTCCTTTGCTTAAGCAATAGTATCATTCATCAAACTACGATTTATTCAGATGTATAAGTTTTTATTGATGATAGTGATTTAATATTGTTTTAATAATTAACAGAGCAAATTGACAACATTGGGATTAAAAGCTGTAAGCTATTCTCATCAGAAATTAATTTAGCTATAACCAAAACTTACTCTTGATGTAAGGGGTGTATATAGCTTTTTTTGTACCCGTCTTTGGCTAGACAAGAAAATTTTGTTTTCTTGTCTTAACTTTTCATGAATATGAAATCAAAAATTTACTAAAGACTGCCCCAATTTTTTATCAACCATCAAAACTTCTTTGCTTGTTTTAGGAAACTACAATGTCCTTGACCAATACTATTAATTTTAGAAACATGCGAGGGGATATATTCGGTGGTGTCACTGCCGCAATTGTGTCTCTACCCCTAGCTTTGGCTTTTGCTGCTGCCTCTGGTGCTGGCCCAGCCTCTGGTCTTTATGGTGCTGTTTGTGTCGGTTTTTTTGCCGCATTATTTGGTGGTACGCCAACTTTAATTTCCGAACCAACAGGGCCGATGACTGTAGTCATGACGGCGATTGTTACTTCCATGATTGCGGCGGCTGGTGGTGATGAAAAAACCGGTTTAGCGATGGCTTTTACTGTAGTCATGCTAGCGGGGTTGTTTCAAATTTTACTTGGCATATTTAAGCTGGGTAAATACATTACCCTCATGCCCTACAGTGTAATTTCTGGCTTCATGTCAGGGATTGGGGTGATTCTTATCATTTTGCAAGTTGCGCCTTTCGTTGGTCAACCTAACCCTAAAGGTGGGGTGCTGGGGATAGTACAGAATCTGCCCGATTTATTGACAAAAATCAATCCGGCCGAAACAGCTTTGGGTGTGCTGACGTTGGCAATTATTTTCTTAATGCCAGCTAAAATTAAGCGTGTTGTTCCACCGCAGTTAGTAGCGTTAATTATTGGGACTGTAGTTTCTCTCGTCTTTTTTGGCAATCTGGAAATTAGACGAATTGGTGAAATCCCAATGGGATTGCCAAGCTTGCAACTACCTGTCTTCACTCCATCCCAAATCACAATTATGCTCGTCGATGGTGCGATGTTGGGAATGTTGGGTTGTATTGATACCTTACTAACGGCAGTGATTGCAGATAGTTTGACTCGCACTGAACATAAATCTGACAAAGAATTGATTGGTCAAGGTATTGGTAACATAGTATCTGGTTTGTTCGGTGGATTACCAGGTGCTGGTGCGACAATGGGAACGGTAGTTAATATCCAAACTGGTGCTAGCACTGCTGTATCTGGTTTAACTCGCGCCTTGGTTTTGTTGGTTGTAGTTTTGTGGGCAGCAAATCTCACAGAAAGTATCCCAATGGCAGTATTGGCGGGTATTGCCTTGAAAGTGGGGATTGATATTCTCGACTGGAGTTTCCTGAAACGCGCTCACAAAGTTTCTTGGAAAGGTTCAGTGATTATGTACGGTGTTTTGTTCCTCACCGTATTTGTAGACTTGATCGTAGCTGTAGGTATAGGAGTCTTTATTGCCAATATCTTAACTATTGAGCGTCTTTCACAATTACAATCTCAAGAGGTTAAGACAATTAGTGATGCCGACGATACCATCGTTTTGAATGATGAAGAGAAGAAGTTACTAGATCAAGCCAATGGGCGCATTCTGCTATTTTACTTGAGTGGGCCGATGATCTTTGGAGTTTCTAAAGCGATCGCTCGCGAACACTCAGCAATGGCTGACTCTGATGTGCTAATTGTGGATCTCAGCGATGTACCCATGTTAGGGGTGACTGCTTCTTTAGCAATTGAAAACGCAATTAAAGACGCTTGTGAACAAGGTCGTCACGTTCTCATAGTCGGTGCAACAGGTAAAGTTAAACGCCGCTTAGAAAACTTTGGTGTTTCTAGATTTGTACCGCCACATCATATGTTCGTAGACCGTGTAGAAGCTCTAAAACAAGCTGTTGCTTTAGTTAAAACTGATAATACTTCTAGCGTTTACTAAGTGACAGAGGACAGATAAAAGGCGGGGGAGCAAAGGAGAATATTATTATTACCAAAGCTCCATTCCCCATTCCCCGCCTGACAAAATCAAGTTAAACTCTAGCAAAAGATATAAATAATTGGACAGATTTTTACCTGTCCAATTACTTGGAATACGCATCAATTAGTAATTGACCCCCAGCATTTACAGACAAACCAAATGATTTTTTCAGAGCCAATCATTAATTCGATGACTTCTTTGACACCATCAATCTCTACATTGCCACCTTTATTGTTGACAACAGAAACCAACGCCGAAAATGCTCCTATTGTCCTGACTGGTGTATTACTCACTTTGGTAGTCATTTATCTGGCTAGTAAAATTGGCGGTGAGTTGTCTAGGATTATAGACTTACCTCCCGTTTTAGGTGAATTGGTTGGTGGTGTATTGGTGGGTGCTTCAGCACTGCATTTAGTTGTATTTCCCGAAAGCGGTGCAGTAGCTGATGACTCCATGATTATGAGTGTGCTGCAATTCATTAACAACCTCACCCCCGATGCAGCCACAGCCATTTTTAACAGTCAGAGTGAAGCAATTTCCATTTTGGCTGAATTGGGTGTGATTATTCTGTTATTTGAAATTGGTTTGGAGTCAGATTTAAAAGAACTGCAAAAAGTCGGTTATCAAGCCGCCATTGTGGCGTGCGTTGGCGTAGCAGTTCCCTTTGCTGCGGGTACAGCCGGACTGATTATATTATTTCATGCCCCAGTTATTCCAGCGATTTTTGCTGGTGCAGCCCTCACAGCAACAAGTATTGGTATTACCTCTAAAGTTCTCTCAGAAATTGGCTATCTCAAATCTAGAGAGGGTCAAATTATTGTTGGTGCAGCCGTCATTGACGATATCTTGGGCATCATTGTGTTAGCAGTGGTTGCTAGTCTGGCTAAAACAGGTGAAGTAGATATTTTCAACGTCATTTATTTAATTGTCAGTGCCACTGTTTTTCTCATTGGCTCAATTTTACTGGGCAAATTTTTCAATCAAAGCTTTATAGCTGTTGCAGATAAATTGCAAACACGAGGGAATTTAGTGATTCCAGCATTTATCTTTGCATTCTTTATGGCTTTCTTGGGTAATGCTATCCATCTAGAAGCTATCTTAGGTGCGTTTGCGGCTGGCTTAGTTCTAGATGAAACCGACAAACGCAAGGAGTTAGATGAGCAGGTTAAACCCATTGCTGATGTTTTCGTACCTATTTTCTTTGTGACAGTTGGAGCTAAAGTAGACTTAGGTGTGCTGAATCCTGTACTGCCTGAGAATAGAGAAGGATTAATTATTGCTGCCTTTTTAATTTTCGTGGCAATTATTGGTAAAGTTGTCACTGGTTGGGCAATTTTTGGTCAGCCTGGAATCAATCGGTTCGCTGTTGGTGTAGGTATGATTCCCCGTGGTGAAGTTGGTCTAGTATTTGCTGGTATTGGTGCAGCTAGTGGTACTTTGGATAAACCTCTGCAAGCAGCAATTATCATCATGGTTATCCTGACTACCTTTTTAGCACCGCCTTTGTTGCGTTTGGCATTTAAAAACTCTGCGGCTTCCCCAGAATCTCTAGAAAAAGCAGATTTACTTGGTTAAATCTACTATAGAACAGTGAACAGTTATCAGTCATCAACACTGTTCACTGCTTCTGTGTTACTTCATTATTTATTTTTAACCTGGCTTTTCGCCTGTTCTAATGCTATTTCTTTCATAGCCTGGTATGAGTTGACATTTGCAGTCCCTTCAATCGCTTTAACTGCCAAATCTTGTACTTGTTTGAGGGCTGATTCAAGTTGTTTAGAGAGATTTTGTAGTCTGTTTTCCTGATTAGTAATTGTTTGTTCTAGAGATTGTAATCTCTGTTCATAAAAACGCTTTTGACCTTCTACTTCTTTCCCGTATAAATCAGATTTTACTTTAGCTTGATAGTGAGCAATTCCTTTACCTTCTTCTGTAGCTTTTTTGATGAGTGCTTCTTTTTCTTTCGGGAAAGTTTCTACTTTAGTTTTATACTCTTCAAATTGCTGCTCCCGTTCAAAAATTGCCTTTTCTCGTTCTGCCCACTGTTTTTCTACTTCCTCTTTTAATTCTTCTAACTGTTGATATAAAGCTTTCTGTATTTGTTCATATTCATCTAGATTTAATCGTCGCTGGAGTTCTAAATCATATTTATATTCTGCTGTTTCTCTTTGGCGAGTTTTATTTAAGTTATCATTTCTCTCTTTGATTGTTCTTTGGTGTTCTTCTTGTTCTTTTTGCCAAGCTGTTTTCTGTGCTAATGTTTCTTGTGAGAGTAAATCGTAACGCTGGTTAAACTCATCTTGATAAGCTTTAGAATTATCTTCATATGATGAAATAAGCGTATCTAAAGTATTATCCGTAACTTCTAAATTATGTAACTGTTTTAATTGCTCAGTTTCATTCTCTACAGATTTTATAATTTCTTCTAACTTAGATGCTTGTGTGGTTAGTTTTTCTGATAATTCATTAGCCGCGCTACTAAATCCCAATTGAATTTTCGCTAAATTTTCAATTGTATAATTCATTTTTTGTTGGATGGTAGTAGACTGATTTATAAGTTGATTTGTGGCTGTTTTAAGTGGCTCTTTATTTTCAGATTGTTTTTCTTTTAATCCTTGATTGATTTGCAACTTCAGGGCTGATGTCTCTTTGGTTAAATCTTCATAAGCTTGGAGAATTTCAGCCTTGGTATTTTTATCTGTTAGTTTTTTTGTTGTCATAAGCACCTCTTAATTATTCATGTACATTTAATCACAAGTAAACAAATTGCTAATTATTTAGAAGTAGAACTATCAAAAGCTCTCATTGCCAAGTCTTGGGCTTGTTTTAATGTAGACTGTAATTGAGTTGATATACTTTCTATCTGTTCAGTTTGTTTCTGAATTGTTTCTTCCAGAGACTTGATTTTCAATTCATAGCTTTGCTTACTAGATTCCCATTCTTTCTCAAATAGATCAGCCTCTATCTTAGCTTTCTGGCTAGTATCTTTAATAGCTTCTTCCCTGGCTTTTTTAATTGCTTCTTCAACTTCATTAGGAAATGTTGCTACTGTTTGTTGAGATTGAGTAAATAAAGCCTGATGTTCATGCAAGAATTTTTCTCTCTCAGTCCAATCTTTATCTTTCTGTTGATTTTTTTCTTGTATATCTCTTTCTAATCTACGTTTTTCAGACTCATAAGTATCAGTATTCAGTTTATGTGTAGTTTCTATTTTATATTGATATTCCTCTTGCTCTTTCTGGCGTTCTTTGGCTAAAAAATCATTATATGTTTGTAGTGCTTCTTCAAAGTCTAATTGCTCTTTTTGCCAGTCTTTACGCTTAATTACGATTTCTTTTTCCAGTGATTCTTGCTTTGTGACAGTATCTTGCTCTAAATTTTTTAACTTTTCTTGATGCTCCTGTTGTAAAATATCTAGAGCATCGGCAACAATTCTAATTTTTTGCAGGTCTTGTAGGGTTTGAATTTCTATTTCTATAGCTCGATTAAGTTCATTTAATTTCGAGTTTTCTTGAGCTAATTTTTCAGCAAGACTATTGACAATGCTACCAAATTCTAACTGTAAGTCTGCTAAACCTTTGACAATACTATCAACAGTATACGTAGAGGCAACCGCCAAAATTTCTAGATTTTTAGCTTTATCTGCTTCTTCTTGTTTAGTGGCTATTTTTGATTCTAGTTTCTTCCTTTCATTCAGAATTTGTTGAAATGCTTGAATTAGTTGCTGTTTATTATCTTTAATTGCAACAGTTGTCATATTTCAACTCCCTTGAAGTGTAATAGTTGAGTAAGTAGTAAGTCATACCAAATAACTACTCTTTGCAGACATTTCAGAGTAGCCTGGAAATAAAGTTTATTGATGCAGTACAATTACGGAAATCAAGCAATAACCCTTACTTGAAGTACGGATGAATTATTCATGCCAAAGTTTATACGCTTTTTGCTGTGCTGCGACCTTTAAGATATAGTATTTATGTACTATTAAATATACTCAGATGCGTCTGCTATTGTCAAGCGTTGAGGAATAGGGGCTAGGGACTGCGTTAAAAATTTCTCCTCTGTTTTGCGTTCGACTGACAAGGCTAGAAGGAGTTTTGTTGAATGTCTCACAGAGGAGGTCTGCTCCCCTGGCTTCTGCTATAAGTTAATGTAAATGCGATCGCTTGCTTGCAACCAGAGTAATTTATGATATATGTATTACTGTTACAAACATTACTTTGTTTGCAAAGTAATTCACGATGGTGCAAACATGAATGCACTGAAAGCAGACAATTAACTCAAGCATCATCAAGCATGATATTGATACAAGCACAGGGTTAGACTTTTGTGATATCAATGTACACCAGTGAATCAATCAAATATTCTGCTAGAGCAGACATTGGACAAACGAGCCGTGTTCTGGTGGTAGAAGATGAAGAGCTAATCCAAGAAATGCTAGCTGTAGCATTAGAAGAAGAAGGTTATGGCGTAGTAACTGCCCCTGATGGGCGTTCTGCTGTGGAATATCTGAAAAATTTTGAGTCGAACGGGGGAGAATTTCCATTCGACTTAGTGATTCTGGACTTAATGTTGCCCCAAATCAATGGCTTAGATATTTGCCGCTTACTACGTCATCAAGGCAACCCAGTACCGATTTTAATGCTCAGTGCCAAAGGTAGCGAAACCGATCGCGTGTTGGGTTTAGAAGTAGGAGCAGATGACTATTTAACGAAGCCCTTCAGTATGCGGGAGTTAGTAGCACGTTGTCGCGCTTTACTCCGCCGCCAACGCCTCAGCACCCTACCACAGCTACCAGTCCTCAAATATAAAGAAGTCACCTTAAACCCCCAAGAATGCCGGGTGTTGGTACGTGGACAAGAAGTGAACCTTTCTCCCAAAGAATTCCGCCTATTGGAATTATTCATGAGTTATGCTCGCCGAGTATGGTCACGGGAGCAGTTACTAGATCAGGTGTGGGGGCCTGATTTTGTTGGCGATAGCAAAACTGTAGATGTTCACATCCGGTGGTTGCGCGAAAAATTAGAGCAAGACCCCAGCCATCCAGAATATATTGTGACTGTAAGAGGATTTGGCTATCGATTCGGGTAAGCTAGTCAGATAGTTGTTAGTTTTTAGTAATCACCAGCAACTAACAACTTAAACTCAAATGCTCTTATTGGGATTTCTTCTGGGTTTAGCGGTAGGCATTGGGTTTTGGATTTGGCAACAGGTTCAATTAAACCGCTACCTGGAGCGCGTACTCCAACCTTTAAACTCCCGCACTCCTAAAGTGACCATGCCTTGGCTACCCCGGCTAAGGCAAGAGCTTGTCATGCTCAAGCAGCAAGGACAAGACTGGCAGCAGTCACTACAAACTTACCAAGACCTGCTCGACTTTGCACCAGTGGGATATTTGCAAGTAGATGAAGAAAATCAACTGCTGTGGTGTAATCAACAAGCCCAGAAAATTTTGTATCTGCAAAGATGGCAACCAGGACAGGTACGCCTGTTGCTAGAATTAGTGCGTTCCTATGAACTTGACCGCTTGATTGAGCAAACTCGTGATGAGCAAGTAGCTAAAATTAAAGATTGGATGTTTCACCCTTCTTGTGATAATCCCGCAGAAATGCCCACAATCAAATCTTTGGCGTTGCGAGCTTCTAGTTTACCTTTACCTCACGGTCAAGTCGGCGTGTTTTTAGAGAACCGCCAACCCATACAGGATATGAACCAAGTGCGGGAACGCTCATTTTCCGACTTGGCTCATGAGTTGCGAACCCCATTAACTTCAATTCGCCTGGTAGTAGAAACCCTGCAAAATCGCTTAGACCCGCCTTTGAATCGTTGGGTTGACCGTTTAATGCAGGAAGTAGACCGATTGATTAACTTAGTGCAGAGCTGGCTAGAACTCACCCAAATGGAAACTAGTCTGGCGTTTCAATTACAAACTGAAGCAGTGGAATTGCGATCGCTCATTTTATCCGTTTGGGAAACTTTAGAGCCATTGGCACAACGACAAAATTTATCTCTTTCCTATTCTGGCCCTGAAAATATCTGGATTAAAGCCGATCCCGCCCGTATTTATCAAGTTTTTCTCAACTTGCTAGATAATAGTATTAAATATAGTCCCCCTGCTGCCAGCATTCAAATTCAAGCCAAAATATTGCAGCCAAAAGCTCATCAGGGGGGTGATATTACTTACCCAACTTTAGAAATCAATCTAATTGATTCTGGAGTAGGTTTTGCACCAGAAGATTTACCCCATATTTTTGAGCGATTTTATCGCGGAGATAAATCCCGGACTCATTCTTCCTTACCAGCAAATAGTCCAGTGGAAACTATTGTAGGTAATGGCTTGGGTTTGGCGATCGTGCGACAAATTGTTTTAGCTCATGGTGGTTCGATTAAAGCCATGAACCATCCCCAAACCGATGGCGCATGGATGCAGGTTCAATTCCCTGTGATGATGGCAAACTCTCAAAGCGAAGACTATAGTTAAGAATATCTTCACGTTTGAGACTACAAGTGTGAAAGTCGTTGTTTATAGTCCCAACTCTGCAAGTCCCCAGTTAGCACGCGCCATTAGGCGATTAGAACGGGATGTATTACGCATGGGAGCTTTGGTGGAACAATCATGTCGCCTGAGCCACCAAGCCTTATTTTCCCGTGACTTGCAAGCAGCAGAGGAAATTCCTCGATTAGATAAAAAAATTGATCGTTTTTATAGACAAATAGAATCAGACTGTACATCTATCATGACATTACAAGCACCTACGGCTCAAGATTTGCGCTGTTTAAGTGCTTTTATGCAATTAGTACGCGATTTAGAGCGAATTGGCGATTATGCTAAGGATTTAGCTGATATTGCCGTAAAAATCTTTCCTTATCCGCCCCACACCTCTTTACCAGAGATTGCCGTCATGTCTCATCATGCCCAAGCAATGTTAGCAACTAGTTTAGTTGCTTTAGCTGATTTAGATGCAGTCGGTGGACGGGGGATCAAACATTTAGATGATACCGTAGACAATGCCTACAATTGCGTGTATCAGACTTTAGCTCAACAACGAGATGTACAAGGTGTTGTTGAGCCAATTATCTTACTAGCTTTGGCGATTCGGTGTCTGGAAAGAATGGCAGATCATGCAACTAATATCGGTCAAAGGGTGGCGTACATCGTCACCGGTCAACGCTCCTAAATTATGCAGCATCATCAGTAACAGAGGATTGGCAAGTTCCTAATTAGCCAATCCTCTATTTTTTATGTCTTGGTTGCTATAAATCATGAAAACTTACTAAATATGAGTAACATTTTACTCAATCATTACCTTTCCTTAAACTTATAAAATTAAATTTGGCATGGTAATCAATAAATATCTCTGTGGATGGATGTCCATGCTGAAAATATATCTATAAGCAATACTTGTATGACACATAAGTAAAATTTAATTAATACTGTATATCGCCATATTTTAATAACACCCTATTTTAGAAACAGTTCAAAAATTTTATGAGAAAGTCAGCCAATATTTAAACTAATTAGTTTTATAAACTGCAATAAAAATAGATGAAATAATGAATACAAATAATCAATAATCAAAAAATATTAATAACAAATTGATGCTATCTATCGAACCATAAAACATTGAGAATAAGTGCTTCTACCAAAGCTCATAAATGCAAGAAAACCTCTTTGTTATAAATTTAAAACCCACCTGTATTCAGAAATACCAAATGTTATGGTAAATTAATTTTACCCCATAAAAATTATCTATCAAAAAAATAATATGAAAAATTATATATTTTATAGTGTGTAATGCTAAACGAATAATTAACTTTTAATAAATAAAAAATCTAGTAATTCCATTCTAGGAACATCCCCCATAATGTCATCGATAATTTTTCCGCCCGATTCTGCTACTTTAGCAAATAAATCTACCTTTAGTGAACGTTTATCACAAAGGCTATTTACCCGTCGAGAAGTCCTTGATCCTGTCAATGACGTACTTTGGCTAATTGATCGTGGAGCAGTTCGTACACTAACTTGGGGTGAAGACGGAACATTTATCACTCTAGGATATTGGGGGGCTGGTGATTTGATTGGATATCCTTTATCCAAAGTAAATCCTTATCAAATTGAATGCTTGACAAGTGTAGAGGTAAGCACTATTCCTGCACCACTTTGGCATCAATATATAAATGCTTTTGTTGCTCACATTCAAAATTCAGAAGAGCTTTTAAATATACTAAATCTCAAACCTATTTCACTACGTTTATGGGAATTTTTGGTATGGCTCAGTAAAAAATTTGGACGCGATGTGGAACAGGGGTGTCTGATTGAACTATATATTACCCATCAGGAAATAGCAGAAGTGTTAAGCACAACCAGAGTTACAATAACACGCCTGTTGCAAGAGTTTGAAACAGCAGAAATGCTGTTACGTTATCAACGCCGGATTATTCTATGCCTACCGAATAAACAACTAAGAATAAAGTAAAAAAAATTATAAATTCTCTTGTGTTAATTACAAGAAGATATGTATAATAACTACTGAATCTCATGTGTAAATTATCTTACGAAAATTAATTGAGTTTGAGATTTTACCATGACTTTGAACTCGTTGGTGTGAGCGGAAGTTAAGATCATGACAAAACTATTCTGGAACGCTTTAAAAGTAAGTCCAGCCGTTTTTGCGGCTACATTTTTGGCTGCTAACAGTGCTTTGGCTGGGGAAGTGAATGAAAAGGTGACAAGTGTTACCCAATTGACTCAAGCATCTCAAGAAATCGGTCAAGTAACATCTGTATCACAATTTTCAGACGTTCAGCCTACTGACTGGGCTTTCCAAGCTTTGCAATCTTTAGTTGAGCGTTATGGTTGTATCGCAGGTTATCCCAACGGCACATACCGTGGGAACAGAGCGTTGACTCGGTATGAGTTTGCTGCTGGTTTGAATGCTTGTTTAGACAGAGTTAATGAACTAATTGCTACAGCTACAGCTGATTTGGTAACAAAGGAAGACCTCTCTACCTTGCAGCGTTTGCAAGAAGAATTTTCTGCTGAATTGGCAACCCTGCGCGGTCGTGTAGATGCTTTAGAAGCTCGTACTGCTGAATTGGAAGCTAATCAGTTCTCTACTACCACAAAGTTGAAGGGTGAAGCTATCTTCGCTTTAGCTAGTGCTTTTGGTGATGAGAGAGCAGGTGGAGGCGATCTTGCAGATAACCCAGTCTTTGCTTACCGCGCTCGTTTGAGTTTGGAAAGCAGCTTTATGGGTTCAGACAAGTTGCAGATTCGTTTGCAAGCTCGTAACGTTCCTCAATACAGTGGAGCTAACACTGGCACTAACATGACTCGTTTGGGTTTTGATGGTGTTACTGGTACATCTGGTAATAGTCTTGGTACTAACGTTGAAATTGATAAGGTGAACTATGAGTTCAACTTAAGTGAGGCAATCAAAGTCAAGGTTGATGCTGTTGGTGCTGAACTCTGGAATAACACTAATGTTTTCAACCCAGACCTCAGAAGTAGTGGTTCAGGTTCTATCTCTCGCTACGGACGTTTCAGCCCCATTTATCGTGCATCATCTCCTGGTGGCGCAGGACTCACCGTAACGGTTAGTCCTGGAGGTCCTATTAGCTTTACAGGCGCATATCTTGCACCCAGAGCTAGCAACCCTACCGATGGTAATGGTTTGTTCGATGGTGCTAACGCCATTTTCGGTCAAATAGACTTTAAACCCAGTCAGGCTCTAAATTTAGGTTTTACCTACTCTCGCACTTATCAAAACTCTGCCAATGGTATAAATCTATTTGGTAGTCAGGGTAGTTCTGCTGCTAACAATCCTTTTAGTAATGCTGCTACCTCAGCCAATAACTACAGTATTCAAGCTAACTTCCGTCCCAGTGCTAATATTGGGGTTGGCGGTTGGGTAGGTTATACCGATGCTCAGGCGGAAACAGGTGCTGATAGAGATGCAGATGTTTGGTACTGGGCTGCTAATTTAGCGTTGAGAGATTTTGGTCGCGAAGGTAACACATTGGGTGTGATTTTTGGTCAGCCACCCAAACTTACAGGTGGTAATGGAATCACCAGAGACTCTGACACTTCCTATCACTTAGAAGGTCTTTATAAGATGAGGCTGACCGACAACATTAGTGTTACTCCTGGTTTATTGGTAATCTTTAATCCTGAACACAACAACGACAACGACACCATCTATGTTGGTACTATCCGCACAACCTTCAGTTTCTAAATTTGGTAATGGTTGAGTAATGATAGTAAAAACCTAACTAAACGTGAAAGCCCGCCTAAAGGTGGGCTTTTGTTGTGATGGGAAATTTATTCAGAGCTAGAATCTTGAGGCTTTACTAAATTCGACGGAGGCCGATCGCTACTCCAAGCCCACCATACACAACCACACCGACAGTTGTAAAACTCCTGCCATTTACGGCGATGATTTTCTGTGAATACAGGCGATCGCCGATTAATCCAAACTTGTACAGCTTCTAAGCTACTGGCGCGACAACTAGGACAGCAAAACTTATAAGCGTGAATTGCCTTATCTGTCCATTCAGGCGGGATGGGAGCAAAAGCGTCCATGTATTAATTCGTAGTTCGTAATTCGTAATTCGTAATTAAGAAAGCTAATCGGTGTTTTTTCTGACACCATCATCATCATAATAGAATACATGGTTAGAGTTGAGCGTTGGGTGTTATTCAGCTTGCGCGAGGGAGAATGCCGTTTGTTGCAAGTAGTCCAAGTGAGTATGGGTGGATTTTTGCAAAATCAGTTTTCTAATTACGAATTACGAATTACGAATTACGAATTATTTTCATGGAGTCTAAGATTGAAATTCGCCGTTTATTAGATGTGATGCCTGCTTCTGGGCGCATGACATCTAAAATTGTTAGTAAACCAGAGCAAACCAAGGTGATAGATGCTGCTTTTCCCTTACCTTGGAATCAGGAACGACCGATATATATTAATTTTGATTTATGGGGTCGCCTGTCGAAACCGCAACGGGATTTACTACTTTTGCAGAAAGTTGCTTGGTTAACGGGGGTGAAATGGTTTAAACCGGATATTTATCAAGGTGTAGCTTTGGCTGGGTTTATAGGTGCATTGGTGGAATCTACACAGTCAGATTTTGTAGGTGTAGCTGTAGGTGGGGGATTAAGTGCGATCGCTCTCACGCGCATTTGGCGTAAGAATAAATCTCCAGAATTATTGATAAATGCTGATTTAGCAGCTATTAAAGTAGCCCAAAGACGGGGTTACTCAGAAATAGAAGCTGCACAACATTTGTTAGGTGCTATTGAAACAGTCAGCAAAATTGAAGGTAATTCCAGCTTAAATTTTACTGATTTAATTCGTTGTCAAAATTTAAGAGCGATCGCCGGTTTGTCACCAATTGGTGTACCAGAGAATTATGAGACAAGGTAGAAAATATTTTCTCAATCCCCTATTTCCCTATCATCCTGTCCAGAATATTCTGTGTAATAGCCTGTGCATCAGGACTTAATACCGATGAGCGTAACTTTGGCGCATTGTAATCATCTAATCCCCAACTCCACTGTATCGAACCAGTTGCAAATACCATTGCGCCAGAATCTGCTGTGTACATCGTCATATCTGAGTACCTAGTTCTGCCTTTATATCGATAAGGTGAATGGGCTAGGCGTATTGTATTAGTTGGGGTGTAGCCAAACATTCGATCAACTTCGTAGCCTAAAAGTCCTTTCAGACGCATTTCCTTGGGTGGTGCTTTGCTATTGCTCTGTACTGATGCTGTATCATTATCCTGGGATAATTGTGTTCCAGTCAGCAACCAATTGGGTGCTGTATTATTAATAACAATATCAGCGTTAACTTCAAATGTTTCATACATCACGCCTATCAATGCTTCCTCTGGACGATTGACAGGTTTGCTACGCCAAAGGGTTGTCACTAAGAAATCATTTGTGGGATCTCGATCTCTGGCAAATGGATCTAAAGCCATACTTTCTTTGTAAGCTACGATGGTACGATTCATATCTTGAGTAATAAGACTAGGCTCAAAGCGAATTTGCCAGTAGCAGGTGTTAGCAGAGAAAAATCCCAGATTTAAACCGTTATCTCTAGCTGTTTCTACATTTTGCCGCATCTTTGTCGACCAATATTCATCATGCCCTACTGAAAGAAAGGCTTTGTGCAACCACAACATGGGTTTGGTAGTATCCATGTCCAAAGGATTTTCGTGGGTATCAATATCTGTAATGTAAGTAACATTGTAGCCAGAACGTTCTAGCCATCTCACCATGTTGTATTCCCAACCAGCGTTAGAAGTTCTTCTTGGTGGTTGGACATTCGTTAAAAATTCTCCTGCACCTACTCCGTAGGCGGCGGCTGAATTGGGGCTAGCAGCATAGGGACGGTTAAAGGAAACTTTTTGTGCTTGTTTAGCCTGACTATTCCAACGATACAGGGACATCCCACCCCAATTATTGTAGGCTTGGTGGGTAGTGACGCTTGACTGAAACAGAATATCAGAAGGGCGACTATCATCACGCACAACAAAGATGATGTAGCTTTGCTTGCCACTTTTACTAGCAGTCAGTTTTGCTAAATAAAAACCACTAGCCCACTGTGTCGGATCTCTCGGATTGTACGGTATTTTCAGAGTGTATGGATCTTTCCAATTACATTCAATCAGTCCGGTGGCTTTATCTATAATTGGCCGTGGTTGCTTGACTCCTACTCGTTTAATATCAGCAGCCATTTGCCTACCACCAGCACCACCATACCAACCCATCCGAAAGATTTCTATGGTGTAGTTTGGCTCTTTAGTATTGACAAATAACTTAATTGTGTCACCACGATTCACACTAGTCAGAGAAGCATAACCTTCTATTTCTCGCCTAGTTGCAGGTTTCGTCAACTGCCAATCTGTAGTCCCTATTTTTTGATTTTCAATGATGATGGGGTTATTTTGCTGATTGAGGTTTGGTAATTCTGCCTCGATGGGCTGCACTCCGCCATAGGCGATCGCATACGGTTGGTAAAAAAATATGATGGTGGCGATACTGAGCAAGAATGGCAATACAGCACTGGTAAAAAAATTTAATGGATGTCTAGATAACATTACAGTCTCAGAGATTGTAACCAATCAAATTTGCACTATCTTTTGATTGTTTCACGTTGACTCTTACTTATATCTCAACATACACAAAATATTTACCTACTTAGCACTTTTC
Organism: Anabaena sp. CCY 9402-a; assembly: GCF_963920945.1. Taxonomy (NCBI): domain Bacteria; kingdom Bacillati; phylum Cyanobacteriota; class Cyanophyceae; order Nostocales; family Nostocaceae; genus Anabaena; species Anabaena sp. CCY 9402-a. The sequence continues at coordinate 34,021 of NZ_CAWUDL010000014.1, read as the reverse complement.
ATCTACCAGAGTTGGATGAGCAGTGATAAATTTTGTACTCATAGCCGTTTACGCCTGGCAAAGATTGAGTATCAGATGCACATTCTTTGACTGATTCGCCTATGGGAGCATGAAAATTCACTAGCCATAAATCAAACGGTCGTGGCAATTTATTTAAAGTCTTTTCTAAGGTATTAGTGGAAATCTGAGGATCATGGTCTTGATTAGCTAGAAGAAATAACGGAGAGGGAAAGTCAATATTTCTGATTCTGAACTCTCTGGCTATGCCCATCATTTCACCAATCTGCACATGAGTTACCTGTGTAGTGGCAATGAGAACAGGAACTTGCGATGTTTGCTGAATTAATTTTACAAACAGGTCAGGGCGATAATATTTCTGATAACCAAGATTACAGATGACTGTAACCGCGCTGATAAACCCCATTAGCCAAATCGCTATGACGGCTTTTTTTCCCTGGGAACTGTGCCAAGTTGCAGCTAAACTAGCTCCTAGTAAAGCTATAACAGAGGGAAAGTAAACGAAGTTATAACGCGCACCCCTAGTTAAGTCTATACCTAGAAAATAGGTAAAGACAAAAAATAAAGCGATCGCGTAGGCAACGACTCCCATTAATATCTGCGTCACAAAACGGGTTTCGGGTTGTTGTAAGTTTGCTTTTAAACCCCGGACTAAAATTGGTGCTGCCCAAATTATAAATATCAGCATTACCAAGCCAGAAGCAATCACAATCAACAACTGTGGGGCTTCGACTGGTAGCAAGTAAAGCATCGTTACCCAGGCCGCAAAAGCCTGAAAAAATGGACTTAACCAAGCAAATCCTTGACGGGGTTGCTGTATCCAGTCTGTTAATTGCTCGCCATAGCTATTTTGTAAAAATACTGGTAGCCAAACTATACCAGCGATAAAAGTACCCAGAGCAACAGCATAAATCCGCCGCCAAGGGGGAGATAAAAAAACTTTGGGATTAGTTCGGATTTGCTGCCCAGCCAGAACTATTAACACTAGGCCTTCTGTCAACAGCGTCAGAACAAAGAAATAATGAGTCGCAATCCCCAAGGCATTAATTATTATCCAGCTTAGTGCTATGTTAATGGGTATTTGTGTCTGGTTTTGAATGTGGCGAGTGGCTATCACAAAGCAGGCGAGGGAAGCAATCACCCACAAAATCACCAAACTGTAGTGACGGGCTTCTTGTGCCAAAAAGATGGCGTATGGTGATACAGCCATCATCGCTGCCGCTAAATGACCCACTAAGCGGGAACGAAAGGCAATCCAGCTAAAGACATAAATTACCGGGATAGATACAGCACCTAAAATCGCTGCTAGAGATCGCGCCCCCCACAAAGAAACTAAACCCTGTTGTGTGGGAAATAATTGCATCCACAAGTGGGCTAAACCGAAGTAAATCGGGGGATGGTTGGTTTCATGACTCAGGTGTCTCCAGACATCATGAAGATTCGCAGCTGGTTGTGGTTGCAGTGGTTGCAATAAAATGTCAGGTGCGATCGCTTGATCTAAAGGTACTCCTAAAAAACTATTTCCTAAGCTAAAAACCAATGTAGAAAATTCATCAGTCCAAGGAGGCTTGGTAGTCAAGTTGGTTAAACGTAAGCCGAGTCCGATGATTAACCAGATCAGCAACAGTAAAGGATGAAACCAACGAGATGAGATGGTAGAGTGCCAATTATACAAACGCATCTATGTCTTTGCTAGAGCCAGAACAGGTCAATTTGTATATATTAGACTCACATGGTTGATTTCAGTTCGCTGACTATTTCACATCAGTCACCCGCCAGCTAAGTTTTAAGTTCACCCAGAAATTCCAGACTGTAGCAAATGCGATCGCAATTAGGTTAGCAACATAGCGGTTAGAAATCAGGAAATTAAATACTAAATTCAACACCAAGACATTCAAAACTAACCCAGCCAAACAAATCACGTTGAACTTCAAAAATCGCTTTAGCCGTTGATGCCATTCTTGCTGTCTCATGGAGACATCCGCAAACGTCCAAGCATCATTCCACAAGAAGTTATTGAAAATTGCAATTTCCCCAGCAATGATTTTACTGCGAGTCAAAGGCAAAGCCAAGGTAGACGGATCACTGAGTAAATAGAGCATCACCATATCGACAAATACCCCACTCAGCCCCACTAAGCCAAACCGCAAGAATCTACCCATCGGAAAGCCTTCTACACTCTGACTCAAGCGTTTCCAGCCACCTGTAGACAGCCGCAACCGAATTAAGTGGTGAATATAGTCCACATATTGCTTCCACGTAACTTTACTTTCACCCTCTTTGCGCTCGCAGAATACGTAACCTACTTCGGCAATATTTTCTACATTACCCCGCCCAATCACCTCTAGGAGAATTTTGTACCCGACGGGATTAAGTGTCGCCCCCACAATGCTCCTACGTTGCACCATAAAATAGCCACTCATGGGGTCAGAAACTCTTCCCAAAACTCCCGGTAGTAAAATTAACCCCAACAATTGCGCCCCACGAGATAAGAAACGTCTTACTGCACTCCAACTACTGACACCACCGCCATCTACATGACGGCTGGCTACTGCCATATCTGCTCCCTGTACAATTTGAGACAGCAATTGTGTTAAAACTTCTGGTGGATGCTGCAAATCCCCATCAATTACTCCTAAAACCCTACCTCTAGCGACTTGCCACCCACGAATCACTGCTGAAGATAGTCCTCTTTCCCCTTGTCGCCTCATCACCCGCAACTGTTGGTATTTACTAGTTAAGGATTGAGCTACTTCCCAAGTCAAATCAGGACTATCATCATCCACAACTATTAGTTCATAGTCTCCTGGAATATATTCATCTAATGTTTGAGTCAAAATTTTGACAACATTCTGAATATTGTCCCGTTCTTTGTAAGTAGGAATCACCAAGGACAAGTAAATATTTTGGTCAATTGTTCCTAAACTAGTAGGCGGTAAATCAGAAATCTGCAACGGGCCATTTGGGACTGCTAACAATGCGCTGGATGAGTTGACATTCATAAACTAGATTACAAATCACAAGATAGAGTTTACAAAATGATGGTGTTCTGGTCTTCCACAGGAGAGCATCGACTTTTGGCAGGCTATTCACCGAGAATGGATGCTCCCTTCCACAAAAACCAGTTTCTTGAAGCTAGTTTCTGGCAACCCTGGATTTATCAATATATTTGCTTATACGTAATTTTGGTCATAATACCAGTAATCTCCTCACCATACTTTGATGATTATGTTAAGTATTCACCCTAGAATTATAAAGAATTGCCGTCTTAATTATACTAAAAGTCGTGTTTTATTAAGCTTCAGTTCAAGGCTAAGTAATGTTGCACACGAATATGAAATTTGTATACTTTTTAGTAAGATTAAATGCAAAAATAAGACTATAAATTTTTGTAGCTAATTTTTATTAATTTACTGTGAATAAAAATCCTATTGATGCTGTTATTGACCGCGCTCTTTTAGGGTATGATCTATCTCCGGCTGAGGGGATGGCATTGTTAACACAAACTCACCCTGAAGCGATCGCAGCTATTTGTGCCACGGCTGACAAACTCCGCCAGCAGCAAGCCGGGGATACGGTTACTTACGTAATTAACCGGAATATTAACTTTACTAATATTTGTGAGCAACATTGTAGCTTTTGTGCTTTTCGTCGAGATGATGGAGACACTGGTGCTTACTGGTTAGATTGGCAGCAAATTCTGGAAAAATCTCAAGATGCTGTGCAGCGTGGTGCAACAGAAATTTGTATGCAGGGAGGATTAAACCCACAAGCACAAATTGACGGTAAATCCTTGTCTTACTACCTCAAGTTAGTAGAAACGATTAAGCAAGAGTTTCCCCAGATTCATCTCCACGCCTTTTCTCCCCAAGAAGTAGAATTTATTGCCCGCATTGATGGCTTAACATATGCTGATGTTATTAAAGCTTTGCGAGATGCAGGTGTTGCTTCGATGCCAGGAACAGCAGCTGAAGTTTTAGATGATGAAGTGCGGCGTGTCCTGTGTCCAGAAAAAATTGACACAGCTACTTGGCTAGAAATTGTCAGCACAGCACACCAATTAGGCGTGTATACAACCAGTACCATGCTATCAGGGCATATTGAAACCCCAGCCCAACAAATTGGGCATTTAGAAAAATTGCGATCGCTCCAACAAACGGCTGTCCACGAGAGATATCCCGCCCGAATTACTGAGTTTATTCTGCTACCTTTCGTTGGACAAGAAGCACCAAAATCCTTACGTCGTCGTGTCGGACGTGACCAACCAGTATTAGCAGATGCTTTACTATTAGGTGCTGTAGCACGGATTTACTTAGGTAATTGGATTTCTAACCATCAACAGAGTTGGGTCAAACTGGGACTAGATGGCGCAACAGCAGCTTTAGATTGGGGTTGCAACGATATCGGCGGCACATTAATGGAAGAGCATATTACAACTATGGCCGGTGCTGTAGGTGGTACTTGTATGGATGTGGAAACCTTACAACAAGCGATCGCTTCCGTAGGCAGACCTTACCAGCAACGAGATACTCTCTATCAAAAGATAGAGCTAGAGGTAAAGAACAACATTGCTATTAGAAAATAATTCTTGACTACTCACCACTCACCACTCACCACTCACCACTCACCACTCAGCACTCAGCACTCAGCACTCAGCACTCATTACTCAGCACTCATCACTCATTACTCAGCACTCACTTGATCCCCAAGATACCAATCCAAGATACGATGGACGTTGATTTACGTATCGTTTTACATAATGCTTATGAAACGCTATTGGTCGCGTCTGCTTGCCCTCGTCTTGGTGGTTGCCATTGGCTTAGTAGGCTGTGGTAGTCCGGATAGTTTAACAGGAGATTACCGCCAAGATACCTTGGCTGTAGTCAATACCTTAAAACAAGCCTTAGAAGTATCCCCAGATTCACCAGAAAGAGCAGCAATTCAAGCAGAAGCTAGGCAAAAAATTAATGATTTTTCGGCTCGCTACCAACGGGCTAACTCTGTTGTAGGTCTGAGTTCCTTTACAACTATGCGAACAGCCCTCAACTCTCTGGCTGGACACTACAGTTCTTACCCTAACAGACCCGTACCAGAAAAGCTCAAAAATCGTTTAGAACAAGAATTCCAGCAGATAGAATCAGCACTCCGGCGAGGTGCTTAATTTTCCTCCTGCTATATTTTTATAGTCAAGAGTCAGAAATATAGAGGCTCTTGACTATAGTCATTAGTCATTATTTTTCCCAGTCCCCAATCACTCTGCTGATAAATATCCCGTTGGTAGGATGTTGTTGTTTAACCTACTCTTATAACTTTACAGAATAAAACATTGTGATATCGCAAACATAGGATTTAGGATTCAAGCTTCAAAACCCTTGATTGTAAGATATAACATCTGATACACGTTCACCCTAATGTTTGCAATAGTGTGAATGATTTGTTTGTTCTGTTTTAATCCAGTATGTTTAACCATTCCTTCCAGTGTGTGAGAGTGAAATTACTTTGGCAACATTTCTTTACTGCTATTTTTAGCAGTAGTTTGTTAATTCCCTACTTGGCGATTCAACCAGCACAAGCGCAAGTTACAGAATATTGTCGGATATCACCAGCCGCTACTAAAACAAAAGAAAATTTACGTTTATTAGCCCTCAAAGGTAATAAAGATGCCCAGAGACGCTATCAGCAATTAATCCAAAAACACGCCAAAGAAGTACAACAGTGTCGCAACCGTACTTGGCCAAAAACTCAAGCTCTCTGGATACGTTTATATCCCTGTGATTTGAAGTCAGGGGCTATAGATCAGATTATGGATCGGATAGTCAATGATGGCTACAACCAAGTTTATGTAGAAGCATTCTATGATGGGCGAGTATTGTTACCCGCAGCAGCTAACCCCACAGTTTGGCCTTCAGTGATTCGCAATCCTGGTGCAGAAAAAGTTGACTTACTCGCCACAGCAATTAAACAGGGAAAGCAACGCGGGTTAAAAGTTTATGTTTGGTTGTATACCAACAATTTTGGCTATAGTTATGCACTGCGCCGAGATAGAGAAGCTGCGATCGCACGTAATGGTAAGGGTCAAACTAGTTTATATGTTGTTAATGATAGCAATCAAGTATTTATCGACCCCTACAACGAACAAGCTAAACGCGACTACTACCGCCTCGTACAAGAAATCTTACGCCGTCGCCCCGATGGTTTATTGTTTGACTATATCCGTTATCCCCGTCAAGCCGGTAGTAATTCCATCGCCACCAAAGTTACAGATTTATGGTTATTTACTAAAGCTACCCAAGAGGCTTTATTTCGCCGCGCCCAAAATAACCAAGGACTAGAGTTAATTCGGCGTTTCTTAGGTAAAGGATACGTCACAGCAGGAGATATTAGTGAAGTTGATCAACTTTATCCCCAAGAAAATCAACCGATGTGGCAAGGACGTGTGATTACAGCACAAGAAAAATCACTCCTGTCACCTAGCGAGCGACAACCACTACTACAAACAGAATTATGGTTGCTGGCTGTAGCCCATGCCATGCAAGGTATTATAGATTTTGTCACCTTAGCTAGTCACCCAGCAAAACAACTTGGTATTCCCTCTGGCGTGGTATTTTTTCCAGAAGGCAACCAAATGGTGGGACAAGGATATGATTCTCGCTTGCAACCTTGGGATCAGTTTCCTAGTTCCTTAGAGTGGCATCCCATGTCTTATGGAACTTGTGGTAACGTTAGCTGTATTGTAGAGCAAGTACAACGAGTTATCAGTCTATCCAAGCCAGGTACACAAATAATTCCGGCTTTAGCTGGCAAATGGGGAGGCTCAGTGAGTAATCGTCCCTCATTAGAAGCACAAATGCAAGCATTAAAACAATTTGCACCTAAGCTAAAAGGGGTAAGCCATTTTGCCTATTCTTGGCAATATCCAGAAAATGATAGCGATCGCAAATTCTGCCGTTAGAGTTCTGTAAAATAGGTAAAAGCTAAACTCTCACACTGTACTAATGAGTTCACATCCACTATTGAAAGTTGACATTTCTCAACTCAGCGTTGCAGAGCGTATTCAACTAGCTGAAGATTTATGGGACAGTATCTCTGAACAAGCAGAAGACGTTACTTTGAGCGAAGTGCAGAAACAAGAATTAGATCGGCGATTAGCAAGTTATTAGAATAATCCAGCCAATGGTTCTAGTTGGGAGGATGTGAAAAAACGTTTAGGCTTCTCCAGATGAACCATAACCTGATTATCAGGTAAGAAGAGCTTTAGTCCGTCGATTTCCTTAGAGGCTGTTTGAAAAGTTTTGTCAGGTATCCTTTGTCATTCTGAGTGGAGCTTTGCGGAAGGTTCGCGAAGCGTTCCGTAGGAAAGAATCCGCGTTTTTACCGTTACACTGGGATGCTTCCTTCGTCAGCATGACATAAAAGGGGACTTTTCAAACACCCTCTTACACAATTCTCTACATTTTTGACCAAGACACGAGCGGGACGTTAGTCCATTGCGAATTGCGAATTGCGAATTGCGAATTGCGAATTGCGAATTGCGATCGCTTTCCCTGTTTCCATCCTCTAAAATAAAGCCATAAGATTTTCGGTTGAACTTATGACTGCAACACTGCTGACACCACCGCATGAAATCATTCACCTGACGGGGATTAGCTGGCAGACTTATGAGAGATTACTAGAAGAATTAAGCGATCGCCGTCTCCGGTTGACTTACAATCGTGGCAACCTAGAAATTATATCCCCATCCCCAGAACATGAAAGATTTAAGAAAGTTGCAGGGCGTTTTGTTGAGACAATCGCTGAAGAACTGGATATAAGTATAGAACCCTTGGGTTCAACTACTTTAAAACGTCCTGAACTGGGTGGTGCAGAACCAGATGAATGTTTCTATATTCGTAATATTGCCCTGGTTCGGGGAAAAAAACGACTGGACTTAACACAAGACCCCGCACCTGATTTAGTCGTGGAAATTGATGTCACCAGCAGTTCTGATAGTCGTCTACGAGTCTATGCAGATTTGGGTGTAGCAGAAGTTTGGATTTATAACGGGGAATCTCTGGTGATTAAACAATTACAAAATGACACCTATATTACCTGCCAAACTAGTCAATTCTTTGTTAACTTACCCATTCCAGAAATTGCTCGATTTTTGCAACAAGCCGAAACAATGGATTATCTGGAATTAGTAAAAATATTTCGTGATTGGGTGAAAAGTCAGTTGTCTTGACTTAGGTCAGATCCCCGACTTCTTTGAGAAGTCGGGGATCTAGAGGTTGGGTTGCAGTTTGATTAAATTTTGAACTTCGTGTATAATGGTCTTGATATCTAGAAACTACATTTAGAAGAATTTTTTCCGCCCAACGGCGTTGGAAAAAGAAGGGTAAAGAATCCTCACGCCACAGTCACCACGCGAAAACCAACATTGCTGTTAGGAGTCTCGCCCGCTATACCATTGCGATCGGCAGAACGGCAATTCCTGGCATCGCCGATCCAACCACTGCCACGCAGTATCTTTATGTTATTACTGCTACCTGTTAACCACGCACTACCATCTATTGGCGCGCCTTGGTAGCTATCATTATATACATCTTGACACCATTCCCATACGTTACCACACATATCATATAAACCGAAAGAGTTTGGCGGAAATATTCCTACATTTGTTGTTTGTTCACGATATTCACCTTTGGGTGCAGAACCGTAGGGAACGTTACCGTTGTAGTTCACTAAATCTGGGGTGATGGTTTCCCCAAAATAAAACGGCGTAGTTGTCCCTGCTCGACAGGCGTATTCCCATTCTGCTTCGCTAGGTAGTCTGTAGGTTTTTCCTGTCTTCTGGCTCAATTTTTCACAAAACTCTACCGCATCATTCCAACTGACTTGTTCTACAGGTCTTTTCTCTCCTTTGAAGTTAGCAGGATTTGTTCCCATAATGGCTTGATATTGTTCCTGGGTGATTTCATATTTCCCCATGAAGAAGCCGGGAACTCTCACCTGACGCTGAGGACTTTCTCTATCAAGTCTTTCCGCCTCGCTTGCCGGTGAACCCATTGTAAATGTTCCCCCTGGTATCTGCACCATTTCTAAGCTGACACCATTCCCCAAGTCTTCTGCAAAATATCTTGCTTGCTCATTGCGGCGGTTGGTGATGTTTCCTCTTGCATCTACCGTCACCGTTTCAAATTGAAAGGTTTGTAAGCTATTCGAGGAAGTAGGAGACGAGAGACGCGGACTATTTGTAGGTTCTGGTGTCGTTTTTATGTCAGGTATGCTGATTTCTCCAGAATCAGACTGAGATAGGCGCGGTATTACAATCGCTAAACCCAACCCAGCACCCGCAAACCCAACTGTTTGTATTACCTTTCGCCTTGACCAAGGAATGATGATTTTTGTAGGTGTTGGCGGTGGTGTGGGTATAGTTGGCTGTACTTGTCGCTGTTGTCGCTGTTGTGGCTGTGGTATTGGTATAGTTGGCGGTACTTGTCGCTGTTGTGGCTGTGGTGATTTAAGTGCTGTCAACGCCTCCACTGCGGAAGGGTATCTATCCCGAAAGTAATAACTCACCATCTTATTTAACACATCTGCCAACTTCTCGCTGACATTTGCCCAATTGCGCCAAATTACTTCACCGTCAGTAGGGTCTTTTGGTAGTTCACTAGGTTGTAAGCCAGTTAAAGCTTGAATCCCTAACATCCCCACTGCATAGACATCACTGCTTAACTTTGGTTGTCCGGCTGCTTGTTCACTGGGCATATAACCAAGACTACCAATGGCAACGCTAAAACTCGTTTGACCTTGGGTGTTCACCATCATAGTGTTCACTTCTTTAACTGCACCAAAGTCAATCAGGACTATTTTACCATCTTGACGGCGACGCATTAAGTTTTGCGGTTTGATGTCACGGTGAATAATGTTCTTTTTATGAACTACTGCTAATATTTCTAATATTTCTTGTAATAGTTTGGTGACTGCTATTTCTGTTAACTTTTCACCGGGAATAATTTCATGGCTTAAGTCTTGACCATCTACAAATTCTTGCACTAAGTAAAATTCGCCCTTTTCTTCAAAGTGGGCGAAGAGTCGCGGGATTTGGTCGCTATCATTGCCTAACTTATATAAAACCTGCGCCTCACTATCAAATAATCTTCTGACAATTTGTAAAACTGCGGGGTCAGAGTTGGGTTTAAGGTGCTTGACTACACACTTTGGCTGTCCGGGTAAGTCTATATCTTGGGCTAGATATGTATCGCCAAATCCACCACTACCGAGGATTTTGGTAATTTTATAGTGGTTGCGGAGGATGTCACCGGGCTGAGGCATGGTTTTTGAGTTTATTGTGCCAAATTTCTGAGGGTTTGAGCAAGTGTGTTTTTAAACGCCAACACAAATTTTATCTCTTACTCTCCGCGCCTCTGCGCCTCTGCGTGAGGGTGTAGTTAAAAAATAACAAGTCCAGTAGACACACCCTACTTCTACTTTGTTTCCATCCAGTTTTCACCGGCTCTTACTTCTACTAACAATGGGACACTCAAATTTACTGCGCCTTCCATGACTGATTTAATTTGTGGTTGTAATTCTTCCCACTCATCAGGAGGGACTTCAAAGACTAATTCATCATGAACTTGTAATAATAACCGTGCTTGATAGTTTCGCAAAACTTCATGGATTTGCACCATTGCAATTTTGATGATATCTGCACTCGAACCTTGAATTGGCGCATTGGCGGCGGAACGTAGTAAGCCTGCATCGTAAGCACCTAAATTTTTCAATTTACTTAACTCAATGTCTGCTGGGTTACTACCTTTGAGTTTGCGTAAACTGTTGGTGGTAAACTCAAAATAGCGGCGACGACCGAGGATAGTTTCGACATAACCTTGAGATATCGCTTGTTTTTTCACTCCTTCTAGATAAGCAAAAACTTGCGGGTAGCGATCGTTAAACCGTTTAATAAATTCATTGGCTACGTTTTTATCAATTCCAGTAGAACGGGAAAATTTCAGCGAACCCATGCCATAAATTACACCAAAATTAATAGTTTTAGCTACTCTGCGTTCATCGGCTGTAATATCTTCTTTTTCAAAGACTAACTTTGCCGTTACAGTGTGAATATCTTCATTCTGCTGATAGGCTTTTACTAAAACTGGTTCTTGACTTAAATGTGCCAGAATTCTTAACTCAATTTGAGAGTAATCAGCAGCTACCATTAACCAACCTGATTCGGGTAAAAATGCTTTGCGAATTTGCCGACTAAATGCCGTCCGAATGGGGATATTTTGTAAATTAGGATTAGAAGAAGATAGTCTACCGGTTGATGTTGCTGTCTGATTAAAATTAGTATGTACTCTGTGGGTATCTGGGCGTACTAATGCAGGTAAAGCATCTACATAAGTAGACTTTAATTTTGATAAAGTACGATACTCAATAATAGCATTAACGAAGCCAGTTTCATCAACTTCTTGCAGTTTTTCTAGAGTGGCTGCATCTGTAGAGTAACCAGTCTGAATTTTCCGTGAATATTTGGTACTTAATCCTAATTTTTCAAATAATATATGACTCAATTGTTTAGGAGAACCTAAATTAAATTTTTCCCCAGCTATCTCAGTCGCTTGTTCATGTAATCTTGCTAAATCTATTTCTAGTTGCTGTGAAAGTTCCTTTAAATAATCTGAATTAATGCGGAATCCAGTATATTCTACTGTTGCTAAAACTTGTTCTAGCGGTTGTTCTACATCTGTTAATAGTTGAGATAAAGCGGGAATTTTATCTAATTCCTCACGCATTTTCGGCACAAGTTGCAAAGTCGCATAAACTTGCAAACAACAATAATGAGCTACAGCAGAGATATTAATATCTGCAATGGTTTTACCTTTGGGAACTAAATCAACATAGTTTGTTAATATTACTCCCAAATAACGTAAACCTAAATCTGTGAGATTATGGCTAGTGTCTGGATTTAAAACATAACTAGCCAACATGGGGTCAAACACAATGCCCGCTAAGTTAATACCTTGAGTGCGAAAAACTAAGCGGTCAAATTTACCATTTTGGAAAGTTTTGGGATAATCAGCACTTTCTAAAATTGGTTGTAGTGCTTTGAGTGCTAAATCCTTATCTAAATTTTCGCCTATTTTGTGAGAAATGGGAATATAGGCTAATTCATCAGGTGCAGTTCCCCAGCAGCAGCCAATACCTACTAATTCAGCATCTCTTGGTTCTAAATCACTGGTTTCCGTGTCCCAAGCTACAGGATTTTCTGGGTTAGTGAATGTCTGTAATATCTGAATTAATTCTGTTAGTTTAGCTTCAGTATTAATGATGCGCGGTTGAATGGGTGAATCAGTGGGTTGAGAAACATTTGCTGTGTCATCAGCACTGAAAAACCACAAATCTTCATCTTCTGCATCTGTGGTAGGCGATGCTGTGGTAATTTCCTCAACTTGTCCGCCAAACTTTTGCTGTAGTTCGTTGATTTTATTTAAATAGAAGTGAAATTCTAACTTTTCTAAGATGGGAGTCAAAAGGCTATGATCAAAACCTTTGAATTTGGAGTCTTCCAGATTCACTTCTAGGGGAACATCTACAACTATTTTAGCTAAATAGCGCGATTTTTCCGCATTATCTTTGTCTTCTACTAGTTTTTTCCGGATTGCTTCCTTAATTTTATCTAATGCTGCGTAAATCTGATCTAGGGACTCGTAGGAATTTAGTAACTGAACGGCGGTTTTTTCCCCAATACCCTTGACACCGGGAATATTATCTGATTTATCCCCACATAAGGCTTTAAAATCAACAACTTGTGTAGGTAGAATACCGAGTTTTTCTTTAACTTGTTCTGTACTGAATTCAGTGATGCTATTTGTTGAACGCTTGAGCGCATCTGGGCTGAAATTTAAGACAGTAATTTCCTTGGTGGGGTCGATGAGTTGAAATAAATCGCGATCGCCTGTTAAAATTTTCACCTTATACCCAGCAGCTGTGGCTTTCTGCGCCAATGTTCCCAACACATCATCTGCTTCATAACCAGGCGCGGTGTAAATTGGCAGATTGAAACCTTGCAGTAACTCGTGCAGATTTTTCAAGTCTAAAATAAAATCCTCTGGCGTTTCTGCACGGCCAGCTTTATAGGTATCGTCAGCTTCGTGGCGAAAAGTGGGTAAACCCAAATCAAAAGCTACAGCCATTGCTTGCGGCTGTTGTGTATCCATGACTTCCAAGAGTGACTTGAGAAAGCCAAAACATACACTAGTAGGAATCCCCGTTTTAGTACGCAGTCCACCATCTCGTCCTTTGGCAAAAGCAAAGTAAGAACGATAGGCTAGGGAGTGTCCGTCTATCAAGACGAATGTGGGACGGGTAGTAGTTATAGAAGCAGAAGTTTGAGACATAGCAATATTGTAGCCAGAACCTTGTCCTACAAGACCAAGGAATTGGTCAACCCCTACGGGGAATTAAAAATTAAAAATTAAACATTGAAGACCCCCCGGATAAATCCAGGGGCTTGAACTAATGTTGCTTTGCACTTTTTTGTGTCCATAAATAAATTTGGGGGTTTGTATATCCTTTTTTTCTTTGGTCAGTAGTCATTTTTCTCTTCTGCTCCCCACTCACTACTACCTCTATCTTCAATAATTTTTGTAAAATCTTTACAAAAAATTAAGTATATTTCACAGGCCTTTTTATAAAGTTCCAGAGTTAGAAATAGGTGAGTAATCCTGCTGGAAACCATTTTTTAAGAAATTTACCACTTATGACAACAACACTTTTTAAAGCACTTGGTGCTGCTACCACATTGGCAGGAATTATTGCCAGTGCTGGTTCTGCTAATGCTGCTTCCCTCACAAAAACAGCCAGCACTAGCTTTGCACTTACTGACATCATTAATCAATCTATTGGTGTTGAACAATTTAACTCGTCTTTTGGCACTCTGCAAAGTGTAACCATAGACTTTACTGCTGACATTAAAGGAGATGCTGGCTTTGAAAACAGAAGCCCAAATCCGGCTCAAATAACCGTTACACTTGGCAGTAATATCAACTTAAGTCTCAACAACCAGTCTCTATTTACACTAAATCCGCAAAATGTTTCTAGCTACCAAACTGCGGCATATGATGGCATAAATAATTTTGGTGGTACTTCTGGACAGATCGTACCAGGACTAATGGCATCGCAATCTGGCACTTTTGCTTCTACTGATAGCCAGTTTTTACAGTCCTTCGTTGGCAGTGGTAATATGAACTTTATGTTCTCCGCTTTAGCGAACTCAGCCGTTACAGGTTCAGGTAACATCAGTTCTTTTGTAGATACATTAGCTAAAGCGAATATCCAGGTTACGTATGAGTACGATCCTGCTCAGTCTGTACCTGAAGCATCTGCTGTGTTGGGATTGGGTTTAATTGCAGGTATTGGTCTATTATCTCAACACAAAAAAGGCTGGCTCAAAACAGCAAATTCATAGAGTTGCATAAGGTAAGTTTACACCTCCAGAGGAAAGCAAGCTATGGAGAACGGTTATTCATAATCTATTGAACTCACGTTAGCAGTTATCCAGTGACTGATAACTGCTAACTGCTAACTGTTAGAAAGGTGGTAATTCTTGAAGAATTGTAAACCTAATATGATTAATCGCCAAATCACCTATAGGTATATCTTCCTTGGTTAGCCTCTTCCCTTGACTGCTTAATGTCTCAAAAGAGATACCCTTACCAATTTCAATGTGATACCAACATAAGCCCATGAAAAAGCGTGTGGGATAAGGGCCATTATTGCCCAAGTCATCAGGATTAGATTCCATTGGCAACCAGCCAATACCTGGTATATAGAATTCTAACCACACATGATTAAAATCGGGTTGTAGGGGTACTCCTTGATGTTCACTGTGGGGGGGGCATTTATATCTACCGACGGTGCGGCAAGGAATGCCATTTAAACGACACAGTGCTAGTAATACACCCACATACTCACCACAAGAACCTACACCCCTTTCTAAAACGATATCGGGCGTATCAATGTAGGGTTTGATGCCATAGGATAATTCATCGTAAACGTAGTTGCGGATGCTGTACATTTTCCGCAGCAAATTTGTTTCTGAACCGATAGCATCACGGGCAGAACGCCGGACAATGGGGGTATCCATTGCTAAATCATCATTATCGACCAGATAGCGAGTTTGCAGTTCTGGTGATACTTCAGGAATATCTTCCACATCTTTAGGTGTGATACGATACTTGATACCCCGTACTTCTACTTGAGCTTTCCAGCCAAATATGTGGCGTTCGCCAGGGGCGAGGGAATCGAATTTAAATACAGCTACCCGTTGTCCATCAATGATTTCTTCTGTGAAGGGGATACCGATGGGTTCGATGTGTTTCACCTTTTGGCGTTCGGTTTCTGAGGGGAGGGCAATACGCCATTCCACATCAGGTATATATACCTCTTCTAACGGGGCAATTTCCTCAGCGTAGGACATTTCAATCAGATAGCCATTAGAGAGGGCGTATTTTTTATCTGGGTCTTGATAATAATACAGGGGGTGAATAAAAGTGCGATCGCGGTATGTTAATTCATGATTAGGATCAGCATTAGGATTATCCCGAATGTAAGGCTCTTCCGAAGCATAGGCGACAAAAATGCTTTCCTTGCCCGTTTGAGTGTCTAGGTGTACTGCTATGCCTGTAGGCGAATCAAATGGGGTTAAAACGCTGAATCTGACTTCCCCAGTTGCTCGATCCATAGAGTAAACTGTTTGTTCAGTGCGATCGCAAATCCACAGGGTTTCTCGATTGACTGTTAAATTCTCGACCCCAACCCCAGGAGTATAGAATCTAGTAATTTCTTTGCGACTATCACGGTCATAAATCAAGATATAGCCGAGTTTTTGGCAACTAATATAGACTGTGGAATCCCAAACAGCAACACCATCGGCAGTATAGGGCAATGTAGCAAAATGCTCTAAAGCCAAAGACGGGAGTTTGGATACATAAACACTGTTACCACGAGTTACCCACAGGGTATCTTCCCAGATAGCTAAACCTGTCACCTCACTAAATTCTTCCGTTTGGTGAGGGTTGAGAATTCTACTGTTATCGGTAACAGGGTCAATTTCTAATAAATGCCCTTTAATCGTGTCAATCGCAATTAGTCTATCTTGGAGAAACGCAATACCACATAATGTGGCAGCAGTCAATGGTCGAATTGTTCTTTGCCCAAACATTTGGCTAGCTGTCAAACTAGTGGGTGCAAAACTCATATTAAGCATATTTGTCAACGGTTTAGCACACCTAGAATTAATTGTGGCATATCTTTAACTGGAATTGGGGATTGGGAAATGAGAATTGGGGATTGGGTCAAAGAAAGTTAATTCCTGTCACCTGTCACCTTCCCTTCATCGTTTAGGTCGGTCATAATTATGGGTTAAAATGTTGTCTAAAAAACTCTTACCTAGGGAATAATACATATGTTGCGCACAAAAAAATTAATGCTTGCTGAGAATCCAATATCATACTTATACAGCTTGGCAATAGTTGTAATGTAACTTTAGTGGATGGTTTTCCTGCCATCACTAAATTATGATCGAATTCTGTAACCATTTCCTGTGACTTACACAATGTCTGGTAATTCTTTGCCTGTTCGCCCAGTGTCTCCGTCAGGAGAAGGTGTCGCCATTTGGCATAGTTTGGAAGTTGATAAAGCACTAGACCTGCTGGATAGTCATCCAGACAGTGGCTTAACAACCGAAGAAATTGAACAGAGGTTGCAAAAATATGGCCCCAACGAACTAGAAGAACATGGAGGCCGCAACGCCTGGGAAATTTTGCTCGATCAGTTCAAGAACATTATGTTGTTGATGCTGATTGCGGTGGCTTTCATTTCTGGGTTTTTAGATTTTATAGCTTGGCAAACTAATCAGCTCAAGCCTGGAGAAGTGCCATTTAAAGATACGATCGCTATTTTAGCGATTGTGATTCTTAATGGTATTTTGGGCTACGTTCAAGAAAGCCGTGCGGAAAAAGCCCTCGCCGCATTGAAAAAAATGGCTTCTCCCTTAGTGCGAGTCATCCGCAATGGCAAACTGCTGGATGTCGCAGCCAAGGATGTAGTTCCAGGCGATGTGATGCTGATTGAAGCTGGGGTGCAGATATCCGCCGATGGACGCTTGATTGAACAAGCAAATTTACAGGTGCGGGAGTCAGCACTGACTGGCGAAGCAGAAGCTGTGAATAAACAAGCAACTATACAACTACCAGAAGAAACATCTTTAGGCGATCGCATTAATTTAGTTTTTCAAGGTACGGAAGTCGTCCAAGGGCGCGGTAAGGTGCTAGTAACTAATACTGGCATGACTACCGAATTGGGTAAAATTGCTGTGATGTTGCAGTCGGTAGAGAGTGAACCTACCCCCTTACAGCAACGCATGACCCAACTGGGTAATGTGCTGGTGACGGGTTCTTTAGTGCTGGTGGCGATCGTTGTGATCGGCGGTATTATTCAAGCTAGAGGTTTCAGCAATTTACAAGACTTGTTAGAAGTTTCTTTGAGTATGGCGGTGGCTGTTGTGCCGGAAGGTCTACCAGCCGTGATTACCGTGACTTTGGCACTAGGAACTCAGCGCATGATCCGCCGCCATGCCTTAATTCGCAAACTGCCGGCGGTGGAAACTTTAGGATCTGTCACTACTATTTGTTCTGATAAAACCGGGACACTGACTCAGAACAAAATGGTGGTGCAATCAATTTACACCAATCTCACTAACTTTCGAGTCACAGGAGAAGGTTATGCCCCTGTAGGTGAGTTTTACTTAGATGGTGAACCAGATAATGCCATTGTCCCAGATGAGTATCCTGCCATCTCGGCTTTACTAGTGGCTTGTGCTGTTTGTAATGACTCAGTGCTGCAAAAAGAACAAGGGGAATGGGCGATTTTAGGCGACCCTACAGAGGGAGCTTTAGTCACCCTGGCGGGGAAAGTTGGCATTGAAAAAGACCAATGGCATAGTAAATTACCCCGTGTGAGTGAATTTCCTTTTACCTCAGAACGCAAGCGCATGAGCGTGATTACTCAGGTAGAGAAAATAGGAACAGGGGAACAGTCTTTCACAGATGTTGATCCAAAACTTGCCGGGTTGATCAATGGTGAACCTTACATCATGTTTACCAAAGGTTCACCAGAATTAATCTTGGCGCGTTGCAGTGAGATTTATATAAGTACAAACTCAGCACCACTCAGTGAAGAGCAACGTAGTCAAATTTTGGCTCAAAATGACCAAATGGCGAGCAAAGGTCTACGGGTGTTAGGTTTTGCCTACAAACCCCTGGGAGAAGTGCCGCCAGAAGGTTCTGATGAAACCTCAGAGCAGAACTTGGTGTGGTTGGGCTTAGTAGGAATGCTAGACGCACCTCGTCCAGAGGTGAGAGCCGCAGTCCAAGAGTGCCGGGAAGCTGGGATTCGTCCGGTGATGATTACTGGCGACCATCAACTAACTGCACGAGCGATCGCCACGGATTTGGGTATTGCTCAAGAAGGTGACAGAGTTCTCACTGGTCAAGAATTGCAACGCATGAGTGACCAGGAACTAGAAGAGCAAGTTGACCTAGTAAGCATTTATGCCAGGGTAGCCCCAGAACATAAACTGCGGATTGTGCAAGCACTGCAACGCCGGGGTAGATTTGTTGCCATGACAGGGGATGGTGTGAACGATGCCCCCGCTTTAAAACAAGCTGATATCGGGATTGCGATGGGTATTACTGGTACTGATGTCAGTAAAGAAGCCAGTGATATGGTGCTACTGGATGACAACTTTGCTACTATCGTCGCTGCCACAGAGGAAGGTAGGGTAGTTTACACCAACATCCGCCGTTTTATTAAATACATCCTCGGCAGTAACATTGGGGAAGTTCTCACCATCGCCGCCGCACCACTTTTAGGGTTGGGCGGTGTTCCACTTACACCTTTACAAATTTTGTGGATGAATTTGGTGACAGACGGTTTACCTGCTTTAGCCTTAGCAGTAGAACCACCAGAACCCGATGTAATGAAACGTCCCCCCTTCAGTCCCCGTGAAAGTATTTTTTCTAGGGGTTTGGGTTCTTATATGATTCGGATTGGGATTGTTTTCGCCATCATCACAATTATTTTGATGCAGTGGGCATACCATCATGCCAGAGCCTACACAGAGGGAGGACTTGACCCTGAGCGTTGGAAAACAATGGTATTCACGACTTTATGTCTAGCTCAGATGGGTCATGCTATAGCCATTCGCTCAAATAATCGCCTAACCATAGAAATGAATCCCTTCTCTAATCTATTTGTATTAGGGGCTGTAATTGTCACCACGATTTTGCAACTAATGCTGGTTTATGTTCCACCCCTGCGAGCATTCTTTGGCACTCAATGGCTACCCCCCACAGAGTTGGCGATTTGTTTTGGTTTTAGTGCCTTAATGTTTGTCTGGATTGAAATGGAGAAACTCTTCTTCCGCTTTATGGGCAAAAAGACTGTGTAGAAGAGGAATACAAGGGAACAGGTGACAGGTGACAGGGGACAGGAAAGAAGCAGAACGGTAAAGGAGACAAGAAATAATTTTTTAACTTTTGACTTTGGACTTTTTTCTGCCCCATTCCTAATTCCTGATTATGTACCTAAAAACCCTACACCTCCGGCATTTTCGCAACTACCAAGACCAAGAAGTGGAATTTACTGCTGCTAAAACAATTTTGGTAGGTAATAACGCCCAGGGAAAGTCTAATTTGTTGGAAGCAGTGGAGTTATTGGCAACATTGCGATCGCATCGCATGGGACGCGATCGCGATTTCGTCCAAGAGGGTGAACCAGTAGCTAAAATTAGTGCCACTGTCGAACGACAAAATGGCGTAAGTGACTTAAGTTTAACTCTCCGTCGCAACGGTCGCCGGAGTGTGGCATTAAATGGGGAGACTTTGCGGCGACAAATGGACTTTTTGGGCGTACTCAATGCCGTCCAGTTTTCCAGTTTGGATTTAGAATTAGTCCGTGGTAGTCCTGAAGTCCGGCGCAATTGGTTAGATACGCTGTTAATTCAGCTAGAACCGGTTTATGTTCACATTTTGCAGCAATATAACCATGTGTTGCGCCAACGTAACGCCCTATTAAAAAAGTTACAAGACTCAGCACCCAGCACTCACAACTCAGAACTCGCCCTTTGGGATGCACAATTAGCCATCACAGGGACAAGGGTAATTAGAAGACGCGATCGCGCTCTACAAAGACTTGCTCCCCTGGCTGCTGCTTGGCACTCTAGCATTAGTGGTAGTACAGAAGTTTTACAAATTACATACGCCCCTAATGTTCCCTTAATCCAAACCCATCCCGAAGAAGTACAGCAAGCTTTTTTAACCAAAATACAGCAGCGAGCCGTTGCTGAACTACACCGAAATACTACCCTGGTAGGCCCTCATCGTGATGAAGTAGAATTAACAATCAATCAAACTCCGGCTCGTCAATACGGTTCTCAGGGTCAGCAGCGAACACTCGTACTAGCATTAAAACTAGCAGAATTGCAACTAATTGAAGAAGTTATCAAAGAGCCACCATTACTTTTACTTGATGATGTTCTAGCTGAACTAGATCCTTCCCGCCAAAATCAATTGCTTGATGCGATTCAAGACCGCTTTCAAACCTTAATTACTACCACTCACTTGAGTTCTTTTGACTCTCAGTGGTTGAATTCTTCTCAAGTTATTTGCGTACAAGCAGGGAAAATAAGTAAGTCAGCGTAAATATTTGCTGATCTTCAGAAATGAAATTTTATTCAATTAACAAATAAAATATTTTTATTGCTAATAAATATTCCTTTTACACAAAAGATTGCATATGCAAGAACCAAATCTTATAATCAATCAGAGTGAAATTGTATCACTAGGCGCATCGTTAAGAAAAATCGAACAAAAAATCCTCAAACAAAATTCCGAAGAAGGTAAGTCTAAGATTTGGTTTCAAGGAGAAGAACCGTATTTTGATGTTTTCTTTGAATTTGAACATGATGAAATATTATGGTTTCAAGTTACATTACGTGGTAAATCACTTTCATGGGATCGAAAAAACTATCAATTACAAACAGGAATGACCAATGAGTTAAGTATTTATGATGCTAGTTTTTATGCAGCTAGTAAGACAATTGAAAATGATATTAAAACAGATAATGAATTTATCTATTTAGTTAAATCAATCCTTGAAACAAGGACAGAAGAAGTCGTTTTCGCTAAAGCACTAGAATTATTTAATTAGTGAAAGGAGATAGAGAGACATACTTCCCTACGGGATGCTACGTGTTGGCGTGCTGCACTCAGCGTTCCGTTCGCGGTAGCGTCTCTAAAGAGAAGCAAATAGAGAGAAAGTAGAGGAAAACTGTGCTTACTAAACTAAGAATAGAGGAAAAAGGCAAATAAGGGAGAAAGAAGCGTCACTAATGACTATTTTCCAATCTTTTGAAAAAGTTCAAAATAGCAAAAGTGATTATACCACCAATCAAACTCAACTGCCACAAACCACATCCAGCTACAATTCCCAATGCAGCTGATACCCAAATGGCTGCTGCTGATGTTAGTCCGCGAATTTCTACGCGGTTTGATCCTTGAGAAGATTGGCTGACAATTTCTCCAGCCCCTAGAAATCCTACACCAGTTGCAATGCCTTGAATGACTCGACTAAGAACTTCAGAGATAGTTTCTGATGTAGTTATTTGCAGAGGTATAAGAGTAAATATAGCTGCACCAAAACTTACCAACATATGAGTTCTTAACCCGGCTGGTTTTTGCTGAATTTCTCGTTCTAAACCAATAATTGCTCCACTTAGTAAAGCCAGACAAAGTCTGAAAATGATGTTCACCAAATCATGAGGTTCAATGTGGTAAGTGTTTAACACTTCTATATCTAAAATAAGAGAGACTGTATTCTAGGTTAATTGATGAATTCTTACACTACTTTATGATCACCAAAAAACTTTACTCTATTAGCATAATCTATGAATCAAATCTGTACACAGAAAAAAAGTTTTCCTTTGAATGACTCTTGGAGAGTTATATCTGGGTAAAAATTCCATACAAGCACATATAAATATAGAATTAGATTTAATTGGCAATTCACTAGTAAAGTTTGACAGAAATATCTACTTTGTTGAGAAATGCAAAACAATTCTGCAATAAGCGTTCATACCTCCTGTCTCTGTCCTTTGTATATTAGTATATGAAGTTGGTAACATTACTACACTTAATTTATCAGTCCTTCTTCCTGGGAGATATTAAGTAGGTTGGATAGCTGTAGCTGTAAACTAACAAATGACAATCAAAAAAATTGAGTGGATAGACTCTATTGGCTTGACCAAATTAAACTGCAAGACCGCACCAAGGTAGGTGATAAAGCGTTTTACTTGAGTAGACTCAGACAGCGTGGCTACCCGGTTGTCCCTGGTTTTGTAGTTCCAGAAGAATTGCTGCGGCTATTTTTAGAAACTCTCAACACATCAGAGTCACTAGTCGCTAACTTACCCAATTCTTCTTTGCACTTGGATGTAGGTAACTGGCGGCAACTTCAGCAAGTGGCTAGTCGTTTACGTCAGGAAATTATTAATGCAAATGTACCGCAAGAATGGGTGAGTACCATTTTTACATCAGCAAAAGAATGGCAAGCTGAGTATTTAATATTACGCCCAACCCTAGCAACGCCGAAGTTGAGGAATACTGGCGGATTGCTGGAGTCAAGTTTTTGCCCCTGTGATGAAGTGGCGATCGCTTCCTCCCTAAAAAATATCTGGAGTCAACTGTTTCGCGCCAAAAGCCTACTATATTGGCGACGCATGGGAATTAACCTGCAACAAGTTAATTTAGGAATTCTCATCCAACCGGTCAGAAATGCGATCGCTAGCGGTTTGCTGAAGGTGAATGCTACGGGATGGATTATCCAAGCAACTTGGGGGTTAGGAAATGCGATCGCTCAAGGTGAAGTTTTGCCAGATACCTACTACATTCAACAAGAAACAGGTGTGATTTTAGAAAGGCATTTGGGTAACAAAATCCTGGCTTATCACCTGAATCATGATCAACCAGTCTTAACCATCGATCACAGTATCCCCAATGTCTATTTAGTTGAGGAAGCCCAACAACAAGAATACGCTTTACAAGAAGAATTACTTCAACAAGTAATAACCCTAGGGCATCAGCTTGTCAGTGAGTTAGGCAAAAACTTTACGATTGAGTGGACAATTGCCGAAGAAAACTCAGTTCCCCGTCTCTACATCACCCAAGTTAGCACCCCCAAATCAGCAATTCCCAATTTACAGTTCATTAAAGGTGTTGGTGCAGCTGGGGGACGGGTAACAGCAAATGCTCATGTAGTAGTCAATCCCCAATTAAAACCAGCACAATTACCCAAAAAAGTAATTTTAGTAGTACCAAAAATTACGGCGGATTGGTTGCCACTGATGGAACAGGTCGTGGGTTTGGTGACAGCAGAGGGAGGTATGACTAGTCATGCAGCGATTTTGGCTAGAGAATTGGGCATTCCCGCCGTAGTCAATGCAGCAGATGCAACAGTGATTATTCACAATGGAGAACGTCTACTTGTGGATGGCGATCGCGGCGAGGTGTATCGTCTGCGGGATGATGAAGTCAGCGAGGGGGAAACTCAAAAGCTAAAGACACCCCTACAACCCCTGACACCCTCACCCCAAACTGTTGTTACTTCCCACTTACCAATGATTGCTACCCAACTGTTGGTTAATCTCAGCCAAACTAGTTTAATAGAGCAAGTACAAAAGTTACCTGTGGATGGCGTGGGATTATTACGCTCAGAACTCATGCTAATCTCACTCCTCAAGGGTGAACATCCCCATCTTTGGGTAATAGAGGGGAGGCAATCAGAATTATTAGCATATTTGACTGAACAAATTACCCAATTCGCCCGTGCTTTTGCCCCCAGACCAGTTTTTTATCGCTCCTTAGATTGGCGATCGCACGAATTATCATCAACTAATTTACCATCTACACAGCAATCAGTTTTAGGCGATCGCGGGACATTTAGCTATGTTCAAAATTCTGCCGTTTTTGATTTAGAATTGACTGCCATAGCCAATGTCCAAAAAGCCGGCTATGGGAATATTCACCTGATTTTACCTTTTGTTCGCAGTGTCGCTGAGTTTAGTTACTGTAAACAAAAAGTTGAGCAAATCGGCCTCACCCAAATACCCCAGTTTCAATTGTGGATCATGGCTGAAGTCCCCAGCGTCTTGTTTTTGCTCCCAGAATATATCAAAGCAGGAGTAGCAGGTATTTCCATTGGTACAAATGACCTCACCCAATTATTGTTGGGAGTAGACCGCGAACAAGCACAATTAACAAGGGTATTAAATGAACGTCATCCGGCGGTGATGGCGGCAATTTCGCAACTTATCCAAATGTCAATAGATGCGGGTATACCTTGCTCCATCTGCGGTCAAGCACCAGCCACCTATCCAGAAATGATTGATCAACTGGTAAAATTGGGCATTACTTCTATTTCCGTAGAACCGGAAGCAGTAGAGCGGACATATCAAGCGATCGCTCGTGCTGAACAACGTTTAATATTAGCAACAGCGCGTCAAGTCGCTTCCCTACGGGACGCTACGCGAACTCTACAATTCAAAATTAAAGACAATTAGTGGGAGCTTCAATATCGGAAAATTGCTGCTACTAGCTGATTATTTGGCATTTCTTCTGGCTCAACGGTGTAAACATGACCACCATTTAAGAAGGTGTGAACAGCAGCAAAATCTAACATATCCTCATCATCTGGCTGGGGTTCGGGGTGTAAGTCTACAGTCATGGTATCGGGGTCAAACTTACCCCAAACTTGTTGTCCTAGAGATACAAACAAAGTGTCAACCTTTTGATAATAGGCGGCTGGGACAATTTCTTTGATGTCACCAGAGGCCTGAGCAACATTTTCTCCAGCTAGTTGTTCATAAAGTGCGATCTCTTCCTGCTGTTTTTGTTGCGCTAACGGTGACACAATTGGCCAAGCTTGATGGTGTAATTCTTCCAGGTTTGTCACTTCGTGATTACCAGTTATCCCCTCTTCCAGCAAATGGGGATAGGTATTTGCCTGCTGATAAAGTGGGTGAAGATACTCAACCCCTGCCACAATTAAAGGTGCTTGTTTATCTCTTAGTTTGTCATGTAATGCCTGATCAACGGCGTAGCAAAATTGTAAAATGCCAGCTTGAGGTCTATCCTGCTCTGGACTTCCCTCCCCGTGAAATTGACCAGGGTGCTGAAAAGGATTAGCCGTTCCCCCTCTTGATGTGGCAATTCGGTGCTGTACGCCTTTTTCTGAGTTATCCTGCATGAGCAGCACTTCTTCTACATTTTTCGGCATATTTTCTACTTCCACTTCTCTAATGTCATAGTAGTCGCCCTCAAAGAAGCGGACATCTTGTTGGCTCAAAGTCAGGAGATAAAATTGGCGATCGCTATTAATTAAATGCAGTAATGGCTTGAGGTGAAATTTATTACCAACAACTACTAACTCTGGCGATTCAATTGGTAAACAATAATGCCAAAATATTTCTGGGGAAATAAAGATGGCTAATCCCTGGTCTTGGTGTTCCCAAAAATCATTCTGATCCAGTTCCATTGCAGGTTGCAGAAAGTTTATCGCCTCTGTAGAACGCATTCCTATTGCTTCTAAACGTTCTTGAGCTTCACGGATGACATTTTTAAATCGAATGGGATTTTGTCTGATCTCTGCACCTAATTTTTGCATCGGTATGTACAGAGAGACGCAAGGTGTCTGGGAATTATCAACAAGAGTTTTTAATTCATCAATAGATAGTAGCGTCATATTATTGAATTCCTATCTTCATGAAATAAAATTAAATTGTGTACTTTTATTTCAATTCATAATTGAGAAAAAATCATCTTTCTTTTGATAAGAATTGAACTATATGTACACCTTTCCTAAGTAAGATAAATCTCCTCATATTTCTATTAGATTGGTGAAAATGAGGATAAAAATATAAGATTATAATAATTTTTCTCTCTACACCACACTATGTGCTTATATAGTTGTCAACAAAATACTTCAAGTAAAAACTTGCACCATCAAAAATCAGCATGGATGCTTCCGAGCTATTAGAAACAATTACACTCCTAATTGAGCAAGCAGAACAAGGAGACATAGATCCTTGGGATGTCCAAGTAATTGAGGTGATTGACCGTTATTTGGAACTGATGACACCAAAGACAACAGCTAGAGGGTACGAAGCTGACTTGTCTCAATCTGGACAGGCTTTTTTATCGGCATCAATGCTCGTTCTGTTCAAAGCAAATACTTTGATGCAATTGTCAACAGCAGCCGTTGAACTAGAAGCTGTAATAGATGATACCTTATTAGATAGTGAAAACGGACTATTGCATCAAGGTCATCGTTTACAGTTAGAGCGACATTTGCGCCGTCGTCCATCTGCAATGCCGCCACCAAAACGCCGCGTGACACTGCAAGAGTTAATCCAGCAACTGCAAATCATGGCGAACCAGCTCAAGCTGGTGCAGAAAGTTAGTAAACCTATCCGAGCTAAACGCCAACCCAGTGTCAAAAGTATGCGTGAGGCACTGGAGTTAGCGCACCAAGAAAATTTAACGGAGGTAGCTGGTGAATTAGAACAAGTATTGCTCTCTTCCGCACAAGAGTTACTTTTAGAGCAAAATTACTTAGATTTAGAACAACTAGTACAATTATGGACTCAGACCAAGCCAGCACCTCAAAATAGCTCGCACCATGAATCAGAAAATAGCAATTTAGTTAGTGTTTTCTGGGCTTTGCTGCTGCTATCGGCTCAATCCAAAGTAGAGCTGTTTCAGGAAGAGTTTTACCAAGATATTAAAATTAGGTTAATTACAGATCACAGCTAAGGGAACACCAAAAAATAAATTATTCCTAAACTGGCTGTTATTAGGGTGCGTCAGTACGAATAATTCCTGGGTATTTCCAGGTTTTCTCTGACTGAAGCACCCTAGATAGGGGATATTTTTTGATTTGGACTAACACCTGTCACTATTGGGAGTAGCCATTGAAATTCCGGGAATCTACAGACGACGGCTTCAGTCAAAGCTAAAATCCGATTATCTTAAAAAGGTAAGCGATCGCTTGTCATTTGTCCGTACCTCTGCTTGCATTAATCAGTAGATTCCTGTTATCCCTGTTGACAGAGGTTAATCAACTGTTACTTAGAGCAGACATAAAAACTGATGATTAAGTATCATTCAATGAAAGTAAACTGGCTGGTGGTTGAGGAATAAACTTTTATGAAAGCGATGATTCTCGCAGCAGGTAAAGGTACTCGTGTCCGTCCGATTACCTATACGATTCCCAAACCGATGATTCCTATCCTGCAAAAGCCAGTGATGGAATTTTTACTGGAACTTCTCCGCCAACATGGATTTGACGAGATTATGGTCAACGTCAGCCATTTGGCTGAGGAAATTGAAAACTATTTCCGTGATGGTCAACGGTTTGGCGTACAGATTGCCTATTCTTTTGAAGGGAAAATCGACGATGACGGTAAGCTGGTAGGGGAAGCTATTGGTTCGGCGGGAGGGATGCGGCGCATCCAAGATTTTTCCCCATTTTTTGATGACACCTTTGTAGTTTTGTGCGGTGACGCTTTAATTGACCTAGATTTGACTGAAGCTGTTAAGTGGCATAAATCCAAAGGATCAATTGCGACTATCATCACCAAATCTGTTCCCAAAGAGGAAGTTCCTAGTTACGGTGTCGTAGTTACTGATGAAGATAGCCGTGTCAAAGCCTTCCAAGAAAAACCCTCAGTAGAGGAGGCACTTAGCACTAATATCAACACAGGTATTTACATTTTTGAGCCAGAAGTCTTTAAATACATCCCTTCTGGTGTGGAATATGACATTGGTGGTCAATTATTTCCCAAACTAGTAGAAATAGGTGCGCCCTTCTATGCCATTCCTATGGACTTTGAATGGGTGGATATCGGTAAAGTTCCAGACTACTGGAGGGCAATTCGTGGGGTGTTATCAGGTGAAATCAAAAATGTGCAAATCCCTGGTCACGAAGTTGCTCCTGGTATCTACACTGGTTTAAATGTGGCTGTGAATTGGGACAAGGTAGATATCACAGGCCCTGTTTACATTGGTGGTATGACCAGAATAGAAGATGGTGCAAAAATCGTTGGCCCGGCGATGATTGGCCCCAACTGTTGGATATGCAGTGGCGCAACAGTCGATAACAGCGTCATCTTTGAATGGTCACGCTTGGGTGCTGGAGTGAGATTGGTTGATAAGTTGGTGTTTGGGCGTTACTGCGTAGATAAAACCGGATCAGCTATTGATGTGCAAGCTGCTTCTCTAGATTGGTTGATTACGGATGCACGACAAGCACCACCAGAACACACTCCCGTAGAACGCCAAGCGATTGAGGAGTTGCTGGGAACAAATGTGAGTTAGGAAATGGGGAATGGGGACAAACCAATTCAAAATTCAAGAATTTTTGACTTTTGACTTTTGACTTTTGACTTTTTTCTGCCCCAATCCCCAAATCCTAGCTATTCAGATATGTGTATCTTCTGAGACTTTGCTCATAGGTTTGCAATAGTCTTTGAGATTCAGCTAGAGTAATGCGCTTTTCTTCTAAGGCTTTTTCACAACGCTGGCGGATATTTTCTACCAAATCCTCGGAGTCATACTGCACGTAGCCAACTACTTCGCTCATCGTGTCGCCTTTGACTACGTGTTCGATTTGGTAGCCTTTGGGTGTCAATTGAATATGAACTGCGTTGGTGTCGCCAAAGAGGTTGTGTAAATTGCCCATGATTTCTTGGTAAGCTCCATTGAGGAACATTCCCAGATAGTAGGGTTCTCCTGGTTGGAAAGTGTGCAACTCTAAAACTGATTTGACATCACGCAAGTCAATAAAACGGTCGATTTTGCCGTCGCTATCACAGGTGAGGTCTGCTAAAATTCCGCGTTGTGTTGGTTCTTCGTCTAGACGATGAATGGGCATAATTGGGAATAGCTGATCGATCGCCCAACAATCTGGTGCTGATTGGAACACTGAGAGATTGATATAGTAGATGGAAGCCATGATTTTCTCTAGGTCTTCCAATTCATCGGGTACGTAATCATGCTGTCTGATAATGTTCAGAATTTTTTGACAGCAAGCCCAGTATAGGCGTTCGGCTTTAGCTCGTTCCCGGAGGCGCAAAATTCCCAAATTAAAGCGGCTGATAGCTTCTTCTTTAAATTGGGTTGCGTCGTGATAGAACTCTTGATAGTTCTCTTTGTTAATTGATTGGTAGGTTTCCCACAGATAATTAATCACTGGGGATTCGCCTTCCTGAAACGGTTCTGGTAAATCGAGGGGGACATCGCTGGTACTAAGAACATCAAAAATTAGTACCGACTGATGGGAAGAAATCGCCCGACCACTTTCACTAATCAGTGTAGGTACAGGTATCTGACGTTCTGCACAGGTATCTTTTAACTCTGCTACGATGTCGTTAGCATAGTTCTGCATATTGTAGTTTTTCGAGGCGTAGAAGTTGGTTTGAGAACCGTCATAATCTACACCCAAGCCACCACCAACATCAAGATATTTCATATCTGCACCTTGATCTGCTAGTTCCACATAGATGCGGCTAGCTTCTTGGAT
This sequence comes from Anabaena sp. CCY 9402-a, assembly GCF_963920945.1. Taxonomy (NCBI): domain Bacteria; kingdom Bacillati; phylum Cyanobacteriota; class Cyanophyceae; order Nostocales; family Nostocaceae; genus Anabaena; species Anabaena sp. CCY 9402-a. The sequence goes on along the minus strand of NZ_CAWUDL010000014.1, from coordinate 4,327 downwards.
GGCATCTTTAATGACGTTAATAGCGGAAATTTGCGAGCCGATATGGAAATGCAATAACTGCAAAGAACTGAGTAAATCCGCATCGCGCAACTTGTCAACCGCTTGGATAATTTCGGGAATCGTCAGCCCAAACTTAGCGCGATCGCCTGTAGATGTACCCCAGCGTCCCATTCCTTGGGTGCTTAATTTGGCGCGTACACCCAAAATTGGTTTAATTCCCAATTGGTGGCTAGCAGCAATCACCAAATCGACCTCTTCCACCTGTTCTAAGACGATAATAGGTGTTTGTCCTAGTCTTTGGGACAACATCGCCGTTTCGATGTATTCCCGGTCTTTGTAGCCGTTGCAAACGAGCAGTGCGCCTGGGGTATCCAATAAAGCTAAGGCAATCATCAATTCTGGTTTAGAACCGGCTTCTAAACCAAACTGATGGGGTTTGCCAAATCTGACTAAATCTTCGATCAAATGACGTTGCTGATTACACTTGACAGGAAACACGCCACGATATACACCAGGGTAATTATAACGGGCGATCGCTTTCGCAAAACAAGCATTTAACCGTTCAATCCGGTCTTCCAAAATATCTGAAAAGCGAATCAGTAGGGGAAGCCCCAAATTACGCTGTTTCAAGGCGTTGACGAGTTCAAACAAATCCAGAGAACCCCCGCGATCACCTTTGGGAGAAACAGTCACATGACCAGCCGCATTAATCGAAAAATAAGGTTTTCCCCAACCTTCAATCCGATATAAATCTTCGCTATCCTCAATTTTCCAAGCGCGAGATACATCTCCTGTACTTGGTGGTAACAGCTTTTTCTGTTTGTGACCTTTTCCTTCGAGTTTGTTGCCGTTGGACGGTACTTTTACCACCTCGTCTGATGTAGCAGTTGATTCAACACCCATGTCTGACCTCTGTGTTTCACCCACGAATAAACAATTTAACGCATTCATTTGGTAACGTATATGCACTCAGAGATAATTTCTGAGATAAACTCTGATTGGTCAACGTCAGTGGTCAATGGTCAATAGCAAAAACTTGTAGACTATCGACTTTTGACTATGGACTTTTGACTAAATAAAAATTTTATTAAGTTTTGGGAGATAACTTTGGAACGCACATTCTTAGCAATTAAGCCTGATGGCGTACAACGTGGACTGGTAGGCGAAATTATCCGTCGCTTTGAAACCAAAGGTTTTACCCTTGTTGGTTTGAAGTTTTTAAAAGTCAGTCAGGAATTGGCCCAAAAACACTATGATGTCCACCGCGAAAGACCATTTTTTCCCAGTCTAGTTGAATTTATCACTTCTGGCCCAGTGGTGGCAATGGTTTGGGAAGGCGATGGTGTGATTGCTGCTGCAAGAAAAATGATTGGTGCGACAAATCCCCTAACCGCAGAACCAGGAACAATTCGGGGCGATTTTGGGATTAATATCGGTCGTAACCTGATCCACGGTTCTGATGCACCGGAAACTGCTGTACGGGAAGTTAGCTTGTGGTTCACGGATGCAGAATTAGTCAATTGGCAACCTCATTTAACACCTTGGTTGCACGAGTGATTGAGTGCTGAGTGCTGAGTTCTGAGTTTTGAGTGCTGAGTTCTGAGTCGGGAGTCGGGAGTTGGGAGTTGGGAGTAGAGACAGAGAAAAACTTCTACCTTCCAGTCCCCAGCTTGTTAATTTTGGATTTGCAATTTTAGATTTTAGATTTTAGATTGAATAATCTAAAATCTAAAATTCCTGGTCTCCAATTCCCTCACTTCGTTACTTCACTTTTTTCTGGTTCAACTTGGGGTACTTCAATGAGAGTACGTTTAGAGAATCCCCAAGCGAAAATTAAACCGATCGCAGTAATCATTACCCATTCTGGTGGGACAAAATCATCGTTTACTACCTTCAATAACAGGCGTAAACCCACCAACGAAACTGTGATATATCCGGCATCTTCTAGGTTCTCAAATTCATCTAACCAACGGATAAATAAGCCAGCCATGAAGCGTAGAGTAATAATACCTATGGTTGTTCCCGTTAGCACTAGCCACTTTTCTTGAGATACTGCGATCGCAGTTGTGACGCTATCTAAAGAAAATGCTAAGTCAGTAAAAGCAATTACTGGTATTGCTCGCCACAATGAGCTAAAACGCGGCCCGTGGTGATGGTCGTCTTTTGTTTCTGCTGAAGAAAAGTGTTGGAATACCAACCATAGGAGGTATACAGCACCCAACAGTTCAAATTGCCAGAATTTTTGGATCTCAGTGGCAGTCAACAGTAAGGTGATTCGCAGCACATAGGCAAAGACTAAACCAATGTTGAGTGCCTGACGTTCCAGTTTTTTATCTTCTAGTCCTTGGGCTATGGCGGCAAGCGCGATCGCATTGTCAGCAGATAGCACTGCTTCTAAAAGTATCAGTATCAGCAGGACTATAGAGGCTTCAATGCTGAGATGAAAGTGCAGGTAATCAAAAATTTGGTCTAGCATTCCAGGTTTCTCAAGCAGGGAAAATTTAAAAGTAGCAGGGATAGTCAGTTTAATCTAAAAAGTGCAACAAATTGCTACCCTAATCCAGCTTAACGTGTAGGTGCTACATTCTGGGGAATTTATGATCTATGCGATCGGCTAGCAAGTAAGTCACTATGGTGTAATCCAATATACCCAAGGATAAACCTGATTCAAAAACTAATCCTATTACAGTAGTATTTGGCTTCCTGTTCTAGTTTTACAACTTCTCTGTTCCACATTTCAAGCTTATCTTCTCTCTCTCTCAATTTATCTGCGTTAGGATTTCTGTAAGTTTCAGTAGCAGTGTTGGGTCTAATTCCACTAGTTGTTAGCCATTGGCGACAAAAGAATTGCCAAAGATAAACGTGATCGTGCTTATCACCACCTAAACAGCGAATTTTTTTAACAGATAGTGGAGAATCACCAAAAAGAATTTGCTGATTTCTCAAGTTATTCTCCAACAAGCGCGTTTCACTACCTCTTCCACGGAAAAATTCTACTACCAACCACTCACCAAAATCAAAAATACAAACTTCAGTGCGATCGCTAGCACCTCTCCGTACAACCCCTCCTCGAAGGTATTAAATCTTTCTAAAAATAAATTTTCTTTAAGATAAAAGAAAAACTGTTCCTAAGCACTAGAGAGTCATGCTATTGTTCGCAACATCAAAAGTCAAAACCTATTTTTGAGGAATAGATAAAACGATGATTAATGTAAATAGGTCAATAGCTACTACTGGAATGGTACTGGTTCTCCTGGGTATAGGGGTAAATAAAGCTGAAGCAATAGCAATTACAGGAGAACCAGTCGGGCTAACTAATCCAACTAATGTTATTAACTTTGATGAGCTTGGTAATCTACAAAACCAAGTAATAACAAACCAATTTGCATCCTATGGTGTAACATTCAGTAATAACTTTTTATGGGACAATGCTACATTCGGGCAGTCTGGTTCTATCGGTTTCTCTGGAGGTGCTATACGTAGCCCCTTTCCTGGTACTTCTAGAGTTATTTCCTTCCTCAATCCTGTTACAGATGCTGCTTTTGCTGCTGTTGATCAAAATGCAGCATTAACTGTTAAGGCATGGTTAGGTGGCGTAAACGGTACTTTAGTTGAGACTTTTACCCGAAGTATTCCCTTCAATCCTGGTTCTGGTTTTATAGGATTTAAGGACATTTTATTTGATACCATTGAGCTAAATATAAACTCTGGAATTTCGATTGATACACTTCAATTTAATCCTGCTCCTCCAAATCCTGTACCCGAACCTATTACTATACTTGGTCTTGGTATAGGTAGTGTAGGCATGGCTGTATTAAAGCGCAAGTACGGCAAAAAAGAAACTCAAGGAAAAGCACCAGTTTAATCACAACTCAATAGTTTGCTTAAGTCAAAAGTAAGGCTAGATTCTCTTCAGAATGTATTGTTTGTCAAATAAAGTTTGTGAAAAACTAAATAGCATTAACATTGACAAAGAAACATTAATCTTCAAATTCAGTGTGTTTTCTATTTTTTATTATTATAACTAGCTTTAATTAGAACTAATTTGTAAACTAAAGTGAAATCCTCACCTTGTAAAGGTTTCAGGAATCTGAGTTAATCAAGCACTTATTCGCTGAAATTAAAGCCTAGTAAAGAGTTGAGCGTCCTTAAGATTTCCTTTGCAAATCAGTTCTAAATGTAAAATAAAGTAATTCAATAAAGTTAGATATTACAGATGCTAATGAGTGTGTTTTTGCATTTTTTCAAACTAAAGATTTATGTGTGCTTAAGTAACCTGAGTTCGGGTTAAACATATGAAGGTAAAAGCCACTCAAGTTGAAGGCTA